>DAOWNV010000141.1 GCA_030642405.1 Desulfosarcina sp. | reverse complement strand
GTTGTTGGAGCTTGGCAAGGAATTGTCGAGCCTTTTTCAGAAACTTCCGCCCGATTACCGCCATGGAGAGTCTATTCTCCAATTGCACGACCCGGCACGGATAAAAAATATCGTAACTCAGGCCCACGCTCTTTTGGAACATCGTTTGAAAAAGGAGTCTGCCTCGAAATGAAAATTAAATGCATTCGACTGGCAGCCTATGGTCCCTTCACCGACACAAGTATCGATTTGTCTGACTCAGGTTCCAACTTTCATATTTTGTTTGGCCCCAATGAGGCGGGGAAAAGCTCGGCCCTGCGGGCCATCCGGCACATGTTTTTCGGCATCCCGACCCGGACGGCGGATAGTTTTCTCCACGGTTACTCCAGTCTTCGGGTAGGGGCAACCCTTTGCCGCAGCAACGGGGAAGAGATCACTTTTTTGCGTAGAAAAGGGAACGCAAAAACACTTCGCGGACCGGGTGATGAAACCGCGCTGGACGATGACGCGCTGGCTTTTTTTCTTGGAGGTGTCGGTCCCGATGTGTTCGAGCAGATGTTCGCCATTGGCCACGAGGACCTGATTCGTGGTGGGGAGGAGATCGTTTCTGGAAAGGGAAGCGTCGGCGAAGCCATTTTTGCCGCCGGTGCGGGGTTGATTCGGCTCCAATCCATCCAAAAAGATCTGGAACAGGATTGCGGAACCCTATTTAAACCCAGCGGATCGACCCCTTCGATCAACCAGACCATAAAATCGATCAAAACCGCCCGGAAAAACCAGAAGGAATCGCTTTTGCTGCCGAAAACCTGGCAGATTCATGATCAGGATCGTCGTGAAGCAATCACCCGGTTGGAAAAAATCAAACAACGACTCAAAGAAAACCAACACAGAGAGGCAAAACTCAAACGCATCGGGGAGGCACTACCTCTGATCGCCCGTAAAAAAGAGGTTGACACCGATCTGACGGCGTATGAGGGCGTACCGGACCTGCAGGATGATTTTGGAGAAAAACGGCGGGATGCGGAGAGAGAATTGAAGATGGCCACAAGGGATCTGCACATGTATGAGGAGGCCATCGAAACGATTCAAAAGAGGCTGAACTCCCTTGAGCTGCCTGTCGCCTTGCTTGAAAATGCTCCGACCATAGCGAGGTTGCAACATGAGTTGGGCAGTTACCGGAAAGCCCTGAAAGACAGGCCCGGGTTGGACGGACGGATGCGAACGCTTCAAAAGCAGGCAGCCGAACTGCTGGAAGAGATAGACGGGGAATTGTCGGGAAAGGCCGGCATTAAGATTAAAATTCCTCCATCGATCGTTGGTGAAATCCAACAACTGGGCAAGGCCTACGAAAGATTGACCGCCAAAATGGAGTCGGCCGCAGACCAGTGTCGTAAGGTAAAAGCTCGCGTCAGACAACGGACCGATCAGAGAAAAAAGATATCCGTACCCGTGGATGTGGCTTGTCTTGAAAATGCCCTCCAATTGGTTCAGGATGCCGGCCCCATAGAAAAACAGCTGAAGGAAACCCGCACCCTGGTCAGGACGCGTGAAGCCGATTTGGACCAATCAATGAAAAGACTTCCCCTATGGAATGCCTCTGAAAAAGATTTGGATGTGCTTGCCCTGCCTTTGGAAGAAACGATCGACCGATTCGAAGAACGTTTTGAAAAATCCCGACGCGGCCTTGAGAAACACAGGGAAAGCGAGACGGCGGCAGAGGGTGAAGTTGCTCAAATCCTGACCGAAATCAAAGAGATCGATCTTACCCGGAAAGTGCCGACCGAAAACGATTTGTCGACTGCAAGAACACTTCGCGACAAAGGGTGGAGTCTGATTCGGCAAAACCTGGAAGGCAAGAAACCTCCCATTGATGAAACACAAGCCGTGTTGAATCATTTCGATCATGATGTTACCCTGCCGGATGCATTCGAAAAAAGCATGTCCAACGCTGATCATATATCCGATCGGCTCCGAAGGGAAGCCGACCAGGTTACGCGGAAGGGGTTGTTGAAAGCGAGAAAAGAGAAGTTCGAAAAAAAGCGTACTGATGCCGATTCGGTAGTAAAAGAGTGGTTGGCGAGACGCCATTTTTTGGAAGAAGAGTGGATACAGCTTTGGGCGTCATCGGGCATAAGGCCGCAAACCCCAAAGGAGATGCGTGGATGGCTTGTACAAGTTGCCTTATTGCGAGAACAACTCTCCGTTTTACGGTCACAAAAAAACCAGTTGGAATCCCTTTTCTCCCAGTGTACGAAGCTTCGAACCGACTTGATGCGTGCGCTCGAACCGGCAGGATCTGCCGTAGATGAATCGCAATCTCTTTCCCTGATAATGAAAACAGCACAGATCCATATTCAGTCTCAAAAGGATCTCAAATCATCCATTGCAACTGCAGACAAGGAGTTGATGCGCCTCAACGTGGAATTGAAGGAGGAATCTTCAGCCATAGAAGTGCTGGAAGGCACCCTTTCCAGGTGGAAGTCCGATTGGGAAAAAACGGTCAAAAAGATCGGGCTTGGTGCCGACATCAGTTCAACGGCCGCTCTGGCCGTTATCGAAAGTGTCCGTGAAGTGAAAAGCAAAACCAGTGAGGCGGAAGTATTGCGCAAACGGATCGCCGGTATTGACCAGGATTGCTCCACATTCACCGTTCGGGTGGATAAACTGGTCGAACTCCTGGCACCGGAACTCAAAAAGGAATCCCAGGACAGCGCCGCTGAACGGCTCAACGGTAGATTAATCGCCGGCCGAAAGGATGAATCCGAACACCAGAGCTTAACCGATCGACTATCATCGGAAAAAAAATCTTTGGCGGATACACAGCGACGAATTGTTGAATGTAACGCCTTAATCGAGTCACTATGCCAGGAAGCCAGGTGTACAGACACTGGATCACTTGCCGAAATGGAAACCCGTGCCCAAGAAAGAAAATCGCTGATCGGCGAGCGAAGGGACCTTGAAAGAAAACTGCGCGGATTGAGTGCGGGGGCGACCGTCGGTACTTTTATTGACGACGCTTCTTCCATGGACGCCGATCGCATTACCCCGGATCTGTTTGCACTGGTTGAGGAAAATACCCGGTTGGAAACGGAAAGATCATCCCTTGAACAGCAAATCGGTGCGTTGAAGGCAACCCTTGCACAGATGGACGGCACTTCCAAGGCCGCGGAATACGCCGAAAGCGCCGAACACCTCCTGGCCAGTCTGGAATCGGATGTGGAAAAGTACGCGAGGCTCAAAGTCGCGTCCGTCATCCTTTCTCGTACCGTGGAACAATACAGGGAAAAGCACCAGGGGCCCCTTATTGCCCGGGCATCCGAGTTCTTTACACAGATGACGCTCGGCTCATTTAGCCGGTTGCGTGCGGATTATGATGAAAAAGGAAACCCGGTTCTGGTCGGTATCCGAAGAGAGAGCGAAGCACCGATCCATGTATCCGGTATGAGTGACGGAACTGCCGATCAGCTCTACCTGGCCTTGCGGCTGGCCGGCCTTGAACAATACCTGGAAAAAAACGAACCCCTGCCCTTTATTGTAGATGACATCCTTTTGCGATTCGATGATGCCCGGGCGCTGGCCACGCTGCAGGTACTGGCCGGTCTTTCCAGGAAAACGCAAGTTCTCTTTTTTACCCATCATCAGCGTTTGGTGGAATTGGCGGAAACGGCGAAGGCTCCCGAATTTGCCTTCCTGATTCATCACTTGGGGAACTATTAAAGTTTAACATTTCCGGATTGTAAGAAATCAAGCCTCCAGCTCTGCCTGAGGTCATGACTTTAAGGAATAAAACGTGGATATGGAACAACACCAGGGCTATGTAATAAAAGACATAGATCAATGTATTCGTATACTGACGCATCTGGTAAATAATAGTGAAGATTTTGTAGCATTACCAAAGGAAAAACAAATAGAACTGATAAAAATAGCAGGGAAGCTGTCCCGGCCCGATTGTCATCAGTTAAAACACCGCAATAAAGTTCTTCGTAAAAGGAAAAGACATAAGGTTGTTTCTACGGAACGAAAGGCAAGAGCTGCAACCGGGATTCGTTTGGTCAGAGAAGCCGCCGTATTTTCGATTCCTTTACAACTTTCAGATAGTACTGAATCTACTAAAGAAAATTTGGTTTTGCAGTCACCCCGAAATTGCTATGTTTGTAAAGCTGAGTTTACCAGGCTGCACTTTTTTTATGACACGATGTGTTCCAGGTGTGCCAAACTAAACTATCAAAAACGTTTCCAGACCGCAGATTTAAGGGGACAGCTGGCTTTGATAACCGGATCACGTTTGAAAATCGGCTATCAGGCAACATTAATGATGTTAAGGGCTGGTGCTGTGGTTGTTGCAACGACCCGTTTCCCTGCGGATTCGGCATTAAGGTATTCTAAAGAGAACGATTTTAATGAATGGGGGAACCGATTACACATTTATGGACTGGATTTAAGGCATACACCCAGTGTGGAAATATTTTGCAATCATATTGAACAAACCTATAATCGATTAGACATCTTAATCAATAATGCAGCCCAGACTGTCCGCCATCCTCCTGGGTTTTATGCCCATTTGATGGCCAATGAGAATAAAGCGTTACATGAACTTCCGGAAAATGTCCAAAAACTGATGGTGAACTATCAAATATGTACTGACAAATTAAACGCTTTTGCGATGCCCAATCCGGAATCGGAATCTGATCTTCCTGTTGACCGGCCAGGTAAACTGCCCGGGATAGGATTGAGAGAATCCGCACAACTATCTCAAATACCCTATGCCTATGATCAAACATTACCTGCAGATACGGTTTTTCCAAGGGGAGAATTGGATGTTGACCTGCAACAGGTTGATTTAAGGACCACGAACAGCTGGCGGCTTAAACTTGGTGAAGTTCAGACTGCGGAGATGCTTGAAATACAGCTGATTAACTCCGTAGCACCCTTTGTGTTATGTAATAAACTGGCGCCATTAATGAAAAAAGAAAATACGGGTAAAAAACATATTGTCAATGTCTCTGCGATGGAAGGCAAGTTTATGCGTTTCAAAAAAGGGGAGCGCCATCCCCATACCAATATGGCAAAAGCTGCACTCAATATGTTGACCCATACATCTGCCGGCGAGCTTGCGAACCATGGTATTTTTATGAATGCAGTGGATACCGGCTGGGTCACCGATGAGGACCCGGCACAACTATCCAAACGCAAACAGGATCTGCATGATTTTCAACCTCCTTTAGATATTGTTGATGGTGCAGCAAGAGTATGCGATCCATTTTTTGATGGTATCAATACCGGTAAACACTGGTGTGGCAAGTTTTTGAAGGATTATTTCCCAATTGACTGGTAGTCATTATTTATCAAAAAACTGCGGATGAAAAGTATAATCGGTCCCGTTATCTTAGTTTGTATGAAATTTGCAATATGTAATCTTTAAAATTGCCGATACTATATAAAATAGGAACAATAACGGAGAGACCAAGTGAAACAGAAATGCACATATCATCCAACCGATACGGCTCATTGGTATTGTGAAAAATGCAACAAGGCTCTTTGCCCTCAGTGTGTGGACGCCAGAGAGATGGGAGGCTACCATCAAGGCGAAAAGCTTCACATGTGCCCCAATTGTAATATCCCCCTCCAATGGATGGGGGTGGAAAATATCATTGATCCCTTTTGGAAACGGATGCCCCAGTTTTTTCTGTATCCTTTTTCCATTCGTCCGTTGATACTTATGATCGGATTGTCCTTTTTATCCTCTTTCCTGATGATTCCGGGCATCATCGGTTTGCTGTCGACCTTGGCCGTCTGGGGGGTTACCTTCAAATACGCATACGCTATTTTGCAATCCACGGCCAGTGGTGGGCTGACTGCTCCGAAACTTAATACCCAGACACTTTCCGAAAATATAGGGCCGGTGATAAAGCAGATCGGGCTTTATGTGGCCATCTTTTTTTCGGCAGGAATTGTGTTTGCGAAGTTGGGACTGGTCGTTGGGGGACTTTTTCTGTTTTTTGCCATGTTGTTTTTGCCTGCGATGATTATTCTACTGGTGACAACGGAATCCCTGCTTCAGGCCATCAACCCGATGATGTTTGTCACCCTGGCGAGCAGGATCGGATGGGGGTATTTGCTGATGGTGTTTTTTTACACCATCCTCGGCGGAGCACCGGCTCTGCTTGGTCAACATGTGATTCAATATCTTCCACCGGTAGTACAAGTCTTTCTTTTTACTTTGGTTAAAATTTATTATACATTTATTACTTATCACCTCATGGGTTATGTGATTTTGCAGTACCACCAAAATATCGGATACAGGGTTGATGTAGAAGATTTTAAGGATGAAACTTCTGAAAAAGAAAGCATCATTACTGCCTCGGATGATACGGAAAGTCGGATACTTAAACGCATCCATCAATTGATAAAAGATGGTGACCATAAAGGTGCAATAGCGGTCATCGAAAGAGAGATGGGCAGCCTGAGGATTAAGGATCCAACGCTTTCCTTGCGTTATTTTACACTACTGAAACTAACCGGCGAAAAAGAGAGGCAACTGGTTCATGGCCGCAACCATTTGCGGATTCTTGTGCATGAGAACAAAAAAACGGAAGCGATCGATGCATATCTGGAATGTGTGTCATTAGATACGGGCTTTTCCCCGGCAGCCATAGTCCTGTTCAAGCTGGGGGCATGGTTTAATGAGACCGGCCGAAGCAAGGAAGCCATCGGTGTATTCAACAAGTTGATCAAAGCCTATCCTGCCGATCCCCTGGTGCCGAAATCCTATTTCCATGCCGCGCAGATTTTCAATGATCGCCTGCTCAACCCCCAAAAGGCAAAAATGATCCTCAATGGTTTATTATCAAAATATCCAGGACACGACATTATCCCGTTCGTTGAACGGTATATGAGGGGGCTTTCTCAAACCATCGGCTAAACCTGTGGTCGGTAATTTTGGTCACTTAAATCAAGGTGTCGGCGTTAGCGATCATGGCGGCTTCCGTTGAATCCGGATAGCATTTGCAGACTAACCGTCGGTACCGTTTCCATTGATCCATGCGATCATTTTTCCGAAATGCCTGGGAAAGCTTGATCAAACTCGAAGGCAGGCCTGCTGTTTGTGGTTGTTTTTTAAGGATGGTCAGTATGATTTTCTCTGCATTGTCTACATGTCCCGATCCTGCCATGATCCCGGCTATTTTGAGATAGGTGGAAATTGATAATCTCGGTCGCCGGGTAAGATTTGAATAGGTTTCGTAGCAGTCCAGAGCAGCTTGATGATCTGCTGGATTTTTGAGTCGTATACGGAGCAGCCTGCCGGTGGTATTGTGGAAGTCCTTT
>DAOWNV010000061.1 GCA_030642405.1 Desulfosarcina sp. | reverse complement strand
TTCGATGGCCCGTTTGCTGACAATAAAACCTCCCGCGTAGTTGGTCAGTTTGGGCAAAAAGAGAATTGAGGAAACCGGTTTGTCAACAAAAATGGAAATCGTATATCGATCTATCGACACAAAACGCATGCCGTCATATGCACCGGCATAGGAACTGTAATTTTTATCTGCCGATTTGCGAAAAGAAAAGACGACATCCTCTGCTGTGAGTTCATATGCCGGGGTCTTTGGGCCGGAATGAAACATCACTCCCTTGCGCAGCCTGACCGTCCATATTTGTTTGCCGCCGATTAATTCAAATTCGGGGATGCTTGCCGCAAGATCAGGTTCTAATCTGGGAGCATTTCCCGGCTCATAACGCAAAAGTCCGTTAAATAACATATCTGCCACGGCACGGTCCTGGGAACCGGCAGCCAAATGTGGATCGAAGTTGCCGATTTCACTTACATGAACCCCAAAACGCAGAACCTTAGGATGATTACCGAAAACAGAATCAGGAGATAGTAAATTATCGGCGGAGGCAAAGGTGGCAATCCCCATCAGTAAGAGAAGTGTCGACAATATTCGAAAGAGTGTTTCCATGGTATTATGCTCGCTGACAACTAATTGGTTCGCATGGATCGATCCAGCGTCCTGTATTGGATTGCCTCGGTGACATGATGAATCTGAATGTTGGTTTTTGCCTCCAAGTCGGCAATCGTTCTGGAAATTTTTAGAATCCGGTTGTACGCCCTGGCCGACAACCCTAAACGGTCAATAGCCGATTCCAAAACACGATTGGTATCATTATCGATGCGACAATGAACCTTGATGTGGCGGTTGGCCATCTGTGCGTTGTTGTATATTTTTGTTCGTTTGAGCCGTTGGTTCTGTAACAGCCTTGCGGCTACTACCCGCTTACGTATTGCCTCTGAGGGTTCGGATTGACTGTTCATCATCAAATCTTTATGGGGGACTGCGGGTACCTCCACATGAATATCGATTCGATCCAGCAACGGACCTGAAATTTTTGATCGATACCGGTGAATCTGATGCGATGTGCACCGACACGCATGACGCGGATCAGTAAAATAACCGCATGGGCAGGGATTCATGGCGGCGATCAGCATGAAGCTAGCCGGATAGGTCAATGTAGATGCCGCCCGTGAGATGGTTACCTGAAGATCTTCCAGAGGCTGGCGGAGGACTTCCAGCACATTTTTTTTATACTCCGGCAGCTCATCTAAAAAAAGAACACCATTGTGAGCCAGGCTTACCTCCCCTGGTCGGGGAATATGGCCACCACCTATCAACCCCGCATCCGAGATGGTGTGGTGGGGGGATCGATAAGGGCGGCGGGTAATAAGTGGTTGATTTCGATTCAACATGCCGACGACACTGAAAATTTTGGTGGTTTCAATGGCCTCTTCAAATGTCAATGGCGGTAAAATGGTTGAGATCCGTCTAGCCAACATAGTCTTGCCGGATCCCGGAGGGCCAACCATGGCGATATTGTGCCCACCTGCTGCAGCGATTTCCAATGCACGTTTGGCATCTTCTTGCCCCATGACCTCGGAAAAATTGATGGCGCTGTGATCCTGCTGATCAAAGAAGGCGGATGGATCGGTCTTTTGGGGAAGAATAGATTTGAATCCCCTTAGAAAATCAACTGCGTCTCCCAATGTTCGTACAGGGTAAACGGCCAGGCTCGACACGACTGACGCCTCTTTGCCGTTATCCATGGGAACAATGATACCCCGGTATCCTTTTTTTTGGGCTTCAATGGCCATGGGCAGAGACCCGTTTACCGGCTTGACACGGCCGTCCAGGGATAGTTCGCCGAGAAACAGATAGTCGGCAATGGCGGGTTCAGGAAGGATCCCGGTAGCGGAGAGGATTCCCAATGCAATGGGCAGATCAAAACCGGTTCCCGTTTTTTTTATATCGGCAGGAGCGAGATTTACAGTTATTCTGTCTGACGGAAAGGTATAACCTGAGTTGCTGATAGCTGATTTAACCCGCTCCCGGCTCTCTTTTACCGCAGCTTCCGGCAGGCCCACGGTGGTGTAGGTTGGCAATCCCTGCGCGATATCTACTTCAACTTCAACAAGGTACGCATCAATACCGATAACAGCGCTGCTCAGGATTCTCGCAAGCAAGTCGGCCTCCTAACATACGGAAGGTTTTTTTTATAGAACACAACAAACGAAAACTATATCAACTACTAATGACAAGAACAACGGTTTTATTGAAAATACAAAATGAACGACATTTAGTGGTTGTCAAAAGAGATTCGGATGAATAAGATTGCAAAAAGAGTTTAGTGGTCGAACATATTCAGGATATACATTGAAACATTACCAACAAACCATTGAAAAACCAGTGCAGTGTACAGGGGTTGGGGTCCATTCGGGAAAAACGGTTACCCTTACCCTCAAACCAGCGCCGGTCAATTACGGCATCCGGTTTATCCGTATCGACCTTCCCGGACTTCCCGGAGTTACGGCACACTTCAACAACGTTGTCGACACCAGCCTTGCCACCGTCATTGGGGACGAGGGTTGTATCGTCTCCACCGTTGAGCATTTAATGGCCGGTTTTGCAGGTATGTCCATCGATAATGTGATTGTTGAAGTGAACGGTTACGAACTGCCCATCATGGATGGTTCCGCCGGTCCATTTGCCAAACTTATACGGTCGGCAGGGACCCGTCATCAAGAGGGGCTGAAATGTTATTTTAAAGTAAACAAACCCATATCCTTGGCCGAAAACGGGAAATCCGTGACGGTTTATCCTGCAGACGAGTTTAGAATCACCTGCACCATCGAGTATAGTCACCCGCTGATCGGCACTCAATCCTGCGATTTTTTCATTGAACGGGGAACTTTTGAAAAAGAGATCAGTTCAGCCAGGACATTTGGTTTTCTGAATGAAGTTGAAATGATGAAGCAGTATGGCCTGGCCCGAGGTGGGTCATTGGAAAATGCTGTCGTCATTGATGGGGATCATGTATTAAACGAAGGTGGACTTCGCTTCCCGGATGAATTCGTCCGCCATAAGATGTTGGATTGTATAGGGGACTTTTCTCTTATCGGTATGCCGATTATGGGACATGTTGTAACAAAAAAATCCGGCCATGCCTTTAATCATGCATTTCTTGAAAAATTTTTCCAGGAAAAAGAGTCGTGGGAGACCTTTACGATGGCACCGGGTCCTCATGATCCAGCTTAAAACACCTTGCCATTTATAAATGGTTTTTGTATGTTCAGCTTTTTTCTTCTCTTATTATGAACAATCCAACGGCAAGAACATGAATCGATTCGGTCAGAGTGGTTTAAGGCTTTTCTGGGTAGCTATCCTTGTTCTTTTTATGGATGGATCGGCCATTGCGAAGGGTGCTACGTTAACAAACATTATTGTTACCAACACCAGGGATGACCTGCTGGTATATCTGGTCGTGGAGGGAGCCTTTACCCAAGAGATGGAAGAGGCAATAAAAAGCGGTGTTCTGGCCTCATTTATATTTATGATAGACTTGCACAGAACTCGGGGCTTGTGGTTCGACAAAGAGATGGCGGATTTGACGATTACCCACACGATCAAATATAATAGCCTGAGAAAAGAGTATTCCGTTTCCCGGTCGTGGGACAGAAACAGTCCGGTTGTCGTTCAGTCTTTCGATACGGCGAAAAAATTGATGACCGAAATTGACAGCCTTAAAGTGGTTCCCTTAAAGTTGCTGGAAAAAGGCAAGCAGTATCAGATACGGGCAAAAGCAAAACTCAGTGGTATTACTTTGCCTTATTATCTGCACTATGTCCTGTTCTTTCTCTCCCTATGGGATTTCGAAACAGATTGGTATACCATTGGTTTTATTTATTAACCACTTTCCACAAATACCAATATGAGTACCGGTAAGAGCGGCGAGACACGAAAAACACCCATCTCCAAAGAAGAATTAAATCGTCGAAAACGGGAGGCGGTGATCATCTTCGTGATCGTCGTGGCCGTGGCGCTTCTTACCCTGGCGGAAAGCCGGATTATTACTTTCCCCTCCAACATTCCGGTTTCCAACACGATTTTGATGTTCATTTTGATCAACATCAACCTGCTGTTGTTGATCCTGTTGATCTTTCTTGTTTTCCGCAATTTAGCAAAATTGCTCTATACCCGGCGAAGAAAAGCCTTGGGTGCTCGATTAAGGACCCGATTGGTTATCGCTTTTGTGGCTATTTCTCTGCTGCCTACAACCATCCTCTTTTTCTTTTCCATCAACTTTATTACCAACAGTATTGAATTTTGGTTCAATGTGCCCGTTGAGCAAGCATTGCAGAAATCACTTTTGGTCGGACAACAATTTTATCGGGAAAATGAAATTCGCCACCAGTTTTTTCTGGAAAGAATTTCTTATCAGATTGATCGAAAAAAAATCATTTCGCGAAGCAAGCGCAAAGAACTCAATCATTATATTCAGGTAGTCCAGCGTGAATTCGATCTCGATACAGTGGAAATATACTCGGCCAACCTGAACCGTGTTACCTATGCGCTCAGCAAAGATCTGGAAAAGATAGCTTTCAAGGCAGTGTCTCCCGGTGTTTTTGTCAAGGATGCCGGCGAAAAAAAGTTGAGAACCTTTACCGAGGAATTGGAAGAGGGTGAACTTTTACGATCCATCGGGACCGTCCCTTTCGGTGCAGATCCTGAGACAGCTATCGCCCATGTGGCGATAGGCCTGTTTATTCCACCGGACCTTTCCGAAAATATGGATTCCATTGCTACAGGAATCGAGGAATACCAGCAGATCAAACTGATGAAAAGGCCCATTCAAATTACCTATTACATAACATTGTCCATCGTGGCCTTATTGGTTATTTTTTGTGCTATTTGGTTTGGATTCTATTTGGCCAAGACCATTACAATTCCCATCATGGACCTGGCCGAGGGCGCACGCAGGATCGCGGAAGGAGACCTCACCGTTTCCATCGACAGCAATGTGACGGACGATGAAATCGGGAGCCTTGTAAACGCGTTCAACAAAATGACCCGGGATCTAAGGTCCAACCGCCAACAGCTTGAATTGTCAGCCCGTAAGCTTACCGAACAAAATCAAGAAATTGAATCGCGACGCCAGTATATGGAAATCGTTTTGAAAAATGTCTCCGCCGGTGTCATTACCCTGGATGCGCAAGGTATCATCACGACCTTCAATAAATCAGCCGAACGGATGCTTACCCTGGATGCCGAGCAGGTTTTAGACAAACATTATGGAGATTTGCTGGTTACCGGACACCTAGAGTTTACGGAAGACGTCATGAAAAAGATATCTTCCGTTCGTGACCAGACCGTGGAGTATCCCTTCAGGTTCACGGTAAACGGTCAACTGAGAACCTTTCTCATTTATATCAATACCCTAAAGGATGAACTGGGAGACCCCATCGGTATCGTTATGGTGATCGATGACCTCACGGAGCTGGAAAAAGCACAACGAATGGCCGCCTGGCGTGAAGTGGCCCGGCGAATCGCACACGAAGTAAAGAACCCGCTCACTCCCATCAGCCTGTCGGCTCAGCGGCTCAAGCGTCGATATTCCGCCCAGATCAATGAGTCTGTCTTCGACGAGTGTACCCGTATGATAATCGATCACGTCGACCTGATCCGTAACCTGGTCAATGAATTTTCAACTTTTGCCCGGTTCCCCACGGCAGACCCCAAACCTTGTCAGCTTCCCCCAATCATCGAGGAGACCGTTTCCCTGTACAGGGAAGGGCATCCGGATATCACGTTCGATGTAAAGATCGGTGAAGATATTCCCCAGATGAACCTCGATCGGCAGCAATTCAAACAGGCCATGATAAACCTTGTGGATAACGCCGTAGCAGCAATCCGCAATCGGGGGCGGATTGCCATTTTAGTCATTTACGACCCCATATTGAAAATGGTCCGTCTGGAGGTTGCAGACGATGGCCCAGGCATCTTTGATGCGGATAAAATACGCTTGTTCGAACCCAATTTTTCTACCAAAACAACCGGAATGGGACTAGGCTTGACAATCGTGAACTCCATTGTTACCGACCACCATGGTGTGATAAGTGTGCAGAACAACTTACCCAGGGGAGCCAAGTTTGTTATCGAACTTCCCGTTTAAAATGGTTCCAAGATCCTGCTTGCTGATATGGAACAACCGATTCGAAAAGGAGATGTGCATTGTTTCCTTCAATATTGATTGTCGACGATGAGCCCACTATTTTACAATCTCTCAGCGGACTGCTCACCGATGAAGGGTTTGAGGTAATTACGGCCAACAACGGTTATGAAGCATTGAAGCTTATCGATGCCGAAGCTCCGGATCTTATCATATTAGACATCTGGATGCCTGGAATCGATGGCATAGAGACATTGAAAGAGATCAAAAAGAGCAGTTCCGCTTTGCCGGTGATCATTATAACCGGTCATGGTAACGTGGAAACAGCTGTTAAAGCCACCAAGCTGGGAGCTTTCGATCTCATTGAAAAACCGTTGAATTTCGACAAAGTCATCGTTGCCATCAACAACGCCCTCAATTTTCGTCGCCTTGAGGAAGAAAATCGCTATTTACGGAGAAAAACAATAGAAAAGCATTCCATCAGTGGAAACAGTGAACACGTCCAGACGCTGAAAATGCAGATTGCCACAGTGGCCCCTACCGAATCCTGGGTGTTTATTAAAGGAGAAAATGGTACTGGAAAAGAACTCGTCGCTCGAACCATCCACCAACTTAGTTCTCGCGCTGAATCACCGATGATCGACGTCAATTGCGCTGCCATCTCCGAAAGCCTCATCGAGAGTGAACTGTTCGGCCATGAAAAAGGCGCCGTTTCCGGTTCCAGCACTAAAAAACGGGGGAAATTCGAACTGGCCAACACCGGTACGATTTTTTTCGATGAAATCGGAGATATGAGCCTTTCTACCCAAGCCAAGATTTTAAGGGTGCTTGATGAGAAGAAGTTTCAGCGTATGGGTAAAGGAAGAACCTTAACCACCGATGTCCGAGTGATCGCTGCAACAAACAAGGATCTTGAAGTGGAGATTGAAAACGGTAATTTTAGAGAAGATCTTTATTACCGGCTCAATGTGGTACCCATCGAGGTGCCGCCCCTTAGAGAGCGGACCGAAGATATCCCCATACTATCGGATATTTTTTTGGTGGAGGCTGCCACAAAAAACAGGGAGAAGCGAAAATCCATTACGGATGATGCCATGGAGATTCTTGGTGAATACAACTGGCCGGGAAATGTGCGGGAACTGAAAAACCTCATCGAACGGTTGGCGATCATGGTGCAGCAGGATATCATTACGGTAAAGGATTTGCCCGTCAATGTGTCGGATCCAAAAAAAGTTGAGGGTGAAATTTTTTCCATCGAGGGTATTGACGAGGCGCGCAGCGCCTTTGAAATGACATATGTCCGCAAAAAGCTGGCCCATTACAACAACGACCTGGAAAAAACGGCAAAAGCAATCCGTGTGACACATGAATTTATCCAGTCGTTGATCAAAGCGGAATGGCAGTGAGGGTCATTGCCGGAGCGTATAAAGGCCGACGACTGACTGCCCCATCGGGAATGGCCACGCGTCCAACAGCCGATCGAATCAAAGAGTCGATTTTCAATATTTTAGCCGGGGATATCATTAAAAAGCGTGTACTAGATCTGTTTGCCGGGACAGGTGCACTGGGTATCGAGGCGTTGAGCCGGGGGGCATCGTTTGCCGTCTTTGTAGATAAACAAAAAGCGGCCCTTGCAGCAATTCAAAAGAACATCCGGAATATAGGATTGAAGGACCGGACCCGAATTGTCAAAGGGGATCTTCTTCGAAACATTCGTTTATTACAATCCTACACACAACCCTTCGATCTAGTTTTCATGGATCCACCATACGAAATCAATGCGTTGAATCCTGTCTTATCACTTTTGGTGATATCCGGAGTACTTTCACAGGATGCACGGATTGTCGTAGAGCACAGTATTCAAGAATCCGTTGAGCCCGTTCCGGAAGGACTGATCCTCACAGACCAGCGGCAATTCGGGAAAATCCTTGTTTCCTTTGTGGACGTCGTGCTATAGAACGGTCCCGTTAAGTAATCGGTATCGGACCTTCTTTTTCCTTACTGCGTCTCTGGGAGTTTTTATGCAACGCACCGCGATCTATCCTGGTTCCTTCGACCCCGTTACCAACGGTCACATCGATATAGCCAAACGAGGATTACGTCTATTTGACCGCATTATCATTGCGATTTTACAAAATCCGGGGAAAAAGTCCCTTTTTTCCGTCGAAGAACGGTTGGAAATACTAGGTGAGTCCATGTCGGGGCTTGAAGGTATTGAGTTTGATACCTTTGACGGTCTGACGGTGAATTATGCACGTACAAAAAATGCACAGGCCATCCTTCGGGGGATGCGGGCGGTCTCCGATTTCGAGTATGAATTTCAATTGGCCCTGATGAACCGAAAACTTAACCGGGGTGTGGAAACAGTTTTCCTCATGACCGGTCTACGCTGGATCTTTACCAGTTCCTCCATTATCAAAGAAGCAGCAAAGTTTGGTGGCGACATTTCGGACATGGTGCCTCCGAGTGTGGAACGCCGCCTTAGAGCCAAGTTCGGTTTTTAAGTCATGGACCTATGGCAGCTTCAGATTTTCTGCAAAGTGGTTGAATTGAAAAGCTTTTCACTGGCAGGGAGGGACGTGTTTCTTTCTCAGCCCACTGTTTCTATCCACATCAAGGATCTCGAAGATCATTTCAGTTGTCGCCTGATTGACCGTTTGTCCAAAGAGGCATTGCCTACCAAGGCCGGGCACCTGCTCTACCGCTACGCCAAGCGGATGATTTCTCTGCTCGACGAAACGGAAAGTGCCATGGCGGAGTTCAATGGGATGATCAGAGGTAGCCTGGAGATTGGTGGCAGCAATATCCCAGGGGTCTTTATTCTGCCATCGATTATCGGTTTGTTTACTACTGATTTTCCAGAAGTTAATATCAGCTTGTCCATTGCCGACACCCGCCGGACGATCGATGCGATTATTTCCGGAGAACTGGAATTGGGTGTTGTGGGAGCCGTGTCCAACCATAAAGCCATTTCACAGACCCAACTAGTGGACGACGAACTGTGTCTCGTGGTACCTACTGGTCACCGATGGTCGAAGAAAAAGAAAGTCACCGCGAAGCAACTATCTACAGAGCCTTTTCTTATGCGGGAAGATGGTTCGGGAACCCTCAAGACCATTAAAGATAGTTTTTCCAATGCAGGGTTGAATATTAACGATTTGAAAGTAATCGCCCGAATCGGCAGCACTGAGGCGATCCGCCAGGGGATTAAAAATGGTATGGGGATTTCCATCCTCTCGGCCATTGCAGTTTCAGACGATGTCGCTGCCGGAAAATTGAAAATACTTTCCATCAGCGGGTTGAATCTGAAAAGGGCCTTTTACCTTACCCACCATCGCCACCGGAGCCTCTCTCCCCTTGGCCGGGCCTTCATCGATTTCATCAGTGCCAACGTTTCCCTACTATTTTCAAATCACCCCTGATTGATTTTTCTCACAACATTAACATGATCTACTTCCAAGGGGGCACCCGAGCTCCTCGAATAATTGAGCAGTTTTGTGAGCAAAACAAACTTCCTCTGTGGTGGTGATGATGATGATGATGATGATGATGGCGGCTTTGACGGCCCTGATTCGAGCGTTTTGAGGATAATGCGGCAACAAAGGAGCTTGTGCGACCGATGTATATCTTGATCATTAATGCAGGCAGTTCTTCGGTAAAGTTTACCCTATTCAGTAAAGAAACGGTTGAGGTCATCGCCGGTGGCTTGGTAGAGCGCATTGGAATCAGGGGGACAACCACCCATTATAGAAACAATAAGGGGAATGACCTTAGCGATGAAGCCCGGGTGGCCGACACACGCGAAGCGGTCAGCCGGATCATTGAACTGTTAACAGATCCGGAGTACGGCGTAATTCAATCAAAGAGACAAATCGCCGCTATTGGGCACAGGGTGGTTCACGGCGGGGAAAAAATGAAATTCGCCAAACTTGTAACGGAAAAAGTGAAAGCAACTATTCAAGATTGTTACGAATTGGCACCTTTGCATAATCCCCCCAACATCGAGGGGATCAACGCATGTGAAGTGCATCTGCCTAACATCCCTCAAGTGGCTGTATTTGATACGGCCTTTCACAACAGTTTGCCGGATTATGCATATCTATACGGGCTTCCCTATCATCTGTATGCAGAAGACAAAATCCGCAGGTATGGCTTCCATGGCACAAGCCATCAATACGTGTGTCAAACCACAGCAGCGTTTATAAACGTGCCGTTAACAGAGCTTAAAATTGTTTCCTGTCATTTAGGCAATGGTTGCAGCATAACGGCTGTTAATAGAGGCCAAAGCATCGATACCAGCATGGGATTCACCCCTTTAGAGGGCTTGATAATGGGTACCCGCTGCGGGGATCTTGATCCGGCGATCGTCTTTTATCTGATGAAGCACAAAAAGCTTGACCCTGAAAAAGTCAATCGGCTACTCAACAAACAGAGCGGGCTTTTGGGGTTAGCCGGTATTGAAAGCAGCGATCTGCGCGATATCATCTCCGCCATGGCTCAAGGTAACACCCAGGCCGAAACCGCTATCAAGGTTTTTGCCTACCGCATAAAGAAGTACATCGGTGCATATACCTTTGCCATGGGTGGCGTTGATGCTATTGTATTTACTGCGGGTATCGGTGAGAATTCACCGTTAATTCGGGAAATGGCCTGCCGGGGCCTGGAAGATCTGGGCATTGTCATTCATCCTGAGAAAAATGCAGGCCGGGAAAAGATCTGTCGTGAAATTCAGGACAATGCCGGCAAGGTGAAAATCCTGGTCGTTCCCACCGATGAGGAAAAGGCCATTGCCTTGCAAGTCATTGAACTGCTTGCCACTGAAACGTCAGAGCAGTAATAGTGCAGCAATAAAACAACGGGGTCGATTGATGGGAGGTGTAACCATGAAGCGTATCAAAGTTTACCTGGTTTTCGTAGTATTGATTTTTACCGGTCTTTTGGCCGGTTGTGCAACGGTATCGTTTGATGAATCGAAGTCCTACAGTGAAGCGATTACCGATACCCATGACACGGCATTGGCAAAATATGCTGCTCACAAAACCGCACACGTTGACGGTCAGTCCGGTTTTTACCCTTATGGTAAAATAGGATACATCTATAGCATGTGGGGCAAAGAATATTTTTTCAATTGGCGTCCCGTACTTTTGGATGTATTTTCTCCCATCATCTCCAACTGTTAAAAAAAAATCAACCCTTGGGAAC
>DAOWNV010000313.1 GCA_030642405.1 Desulfosarcina sp. | reverse complement strand
GCGTTGGTATTAAACCGTGGGTTAGAAACCATGCTTGCGTGGCTCCACCACTATCGGGTATACTGGTGGGCCATTTTCCTACCAGGGATAGGTGCGGCTATCTCTTCCATCTTCCTTGAAAAAGTTGTCAATGAAGGCGCCGGGCACGGTGTTCCGGAAGTCATATACGCCGTATCCAGGTATGGTGGTCTTTTACGATTACGGTCCAGTTTCTCGCGCCTTATCTCCAGCTGCCTGACCATCGGCAGCGGCGGGTCTGCAGGACCTGAAGCACCGGTAGTAATGAGTGGGGCCGCAATCGGATCGAATATTGCCCAGGCGTTTTCCCTCAATGATCGTCAACGTGTCTCTTTGGTGGGATGCGGTGCGGCAGGGGCCATTGCCGCTATTTTTAATGCTCCTATCTCCGGAATGGTCTTTGCCATAGAAGTGATTCTTGGCGAATGGAGCACCATGAATATTATACCCATTGCCATTTCCGCTGTAGCAGGTACTGAAGTAAGCCGCATTCTCAAAGGAAATCAGATTGTATTTGCTCATCGGGATTTCAATATTCAGTTCCATGACATTCTGGCCTGCGTAGGCCTTGCCGTCTTTTGCGCATTGGCATCGATACTGCTGACCCGTGCTCTTCGATTTATGCAACCTTTTGCCAAAGGTATTCCCCTTCCCTTATGGATTCGTGCGGCCATTGGTGGAACCCTTGTTGGTGTCATCGGTTATTTCCTGCCGCCCGTCCTCGGCGAAGGGTACCATTTTATTCGATCGGCCATCGAAGGGGGGTTTTCCGGCGGTTTGATGCTGGTGACCCTGATCACCTTGTTTAAAATTCTGACCACTTCACTTACACTGGGATGGGGAGGATCCGGGGGGATTTTTGCACCGTGTCTTGTGATTGGTGCTTTTGTTGGATTAAGCTTTCATCGTCTTATCACATCTTTATGGTCATCCATGCCCTGGGTAAATGAAGGATGTTTTGCCTTATTGGGCATGGCCGGACTGATCAGCGGCATTCTTCAGGCACCCTTGACAGGTATTTTTTTAGTGATTGAAATTACCGGCGGCTATGATGTCATTCTTCCTCTGATTGTCGTATCGACCATCTCAACAACACTCTGCCACTATATCGAGCCGGCCTCTTTTTATTTGAAGGATTTGGTGGAAAAAGGCCAATTACTCCGTCCCGGTACGGATGCCCGCGTTCTTACGGACCTTCGTATCTCTGAATTGTTGGAAACCGATTGCATTTGCGTTCATCCCAATATGGTTTTGGCGGATTTCATACACATTGTCAAAACCTCCCACCGCAACTATTTTCCCGTTGAGGATCAAGTCACCGGCCATTTCGTCGGTATGATTCACTTGGACGACATTCGGCCCTATCTGTTTGATCCCGCCATGCACCATGCAGTGCTGACCGGCCAGTTGATGGACACCAATGTAATCTCAGTCTCCCTTTACGATGACCTGTCTGAGGTCCTTCAAAAAATGGATCGTGACCGGATCTTTAGTATGCCGGTAGTATCAGACAACCGATTTATGGGAATGATATCCAAAGCAACCCTGCTCGACCAATATAGGAAAGAATTGATCATTCAAACCAACCGATTCTGAACCTCGATCTGTGGATCATCGATGAGTCGGTAAGAGGAAAAGCCATATGGCCCAAAAATTATTTCACATATTCAGAAATACACCGTTGGGGAGAGAAACCTTTTTGCAATCCATCTATTTTTGTCAACAGATGAGCATAGTGCCCACAGTCTATATCCCCAAATCCACCAAGTTTCTAATGTACTTTGAAAATGATGTGGTTCAAGTGGATTTGGATCCATCTTATCTGAGGGATCCGGAAACGGCGGTCACACATATCGACAACCTGGTGAAAAATACCGAAATAAGGCCACAAATATTTTCACCAAAAAATTATACGGCATCCACTCTGCCTGACATACCTACGAATTTCGAGTTTATGTGTTGCCCTCGAAGCATTAGCGATCTCTCCTCAAAAATCGGTTTGGGCTATATCGGACCGAGGGTTCGCCGAATCGTCCAGGCAGCGAGGTTCCCCGTTCTCATTACCAGTCCCGTTTACAAGCCATGGAAAAGCATCGCTGTATTTTTCGGTGGTTCAACAAACGCAGTCAACGCCCTGAAACTTGGCATCCGGGTTGCAAAAATAACAGGACTGAAACTGAATATCTACACCCAGGTGAAAAAAAACACACCGTCAAAATACCGGTCCATTGTAGAAGAAGAGGGTCTGAATAAGCCACTGGAAAATGTGCTCGATCAATGGGCTTTTTTTGAAAAAGGCTCTTTTGAAAACAATCTTTATGAGGTGCCCCACGATGCGCTGGTTATCCTGGGTGCCTACGGTCATGGAATTATAAGGGATATCATGTTCGGTAGTATGATGGAAAAAATACAGTCTACCGTCTCAAACAATTTGTTGATTGCAGGACCAAAATACACGGTCATTAATTGAGGAAATAAAATGAATGCAAATACGGTAGGTCCGTCCATGAGTCAAAAGATTTTTTCCATGGATCTTAGTGTTGAAGCAGTATCCCTTTACTTGTTATGCTGCGCAGTGGCTGATACGGGGTCGGGCATAACAAAAGAAACGCTGGCTGAAAAGTGGAACAGCAGCCGTGCGGCTTTGGAACGGGAACTGAGACGTCTGGAAGAAAAAAACATACTCGGCCGTGACGGAACGGAAAACAATGCAATCTATCAAATTTTGGATGTAAAGAAATGGTTATGACACCTGTTTTAAGGCGTCATTATTTTTTTTACGCAATCCACAATTTCCTTTTCCGGTGCATCCTGATTCATTCCAGGGCAAGATGCCGCCATCGCCCACCAGTTTCCTACATCCACTAAAATGCTTGGAATAAAGGGCCATTGCCGGCACATTCTCGGTTTCACCGGATGGATGGTACACACCTTATCCCAAAAAATACAATATCTGTTTTCTCCTTGCGCAATGAGACGTTTGCTACCAGATGGGGATGTGTATTCGGATATAAATTCTTTAGTTGTAACACCGATGTATCGAGAAATCGTATCAATGTCCGCTTTTGTAAGATAGGTTCCCCCGAATCCTTTGCAGCAATCACCACAAAGGGTGCAATCGAACAGGCCGCTACAACTATTTTTCTGATCAGATGCCATGCCGACTCTCCATTGC
>DAOWNV010000166.1 GCA_030642405.1 Desulfosarcina sp. | reverse complement strand
TCCTTTGCCCAGTCGGTAATCCAATGCAAAAAAGACCATGTGAATGGTTGGATCCTTGAAATGGCCGGCGTACCCGGGATAAAATTGTTCACCCACCGAGACACCGCTTATCGGGCAATCTTCCGAAAGGCGATAAAGTGCTACACCTCCCCCGCCCTGGGCAATATTATGCATTCGGCTGATGACTTCAATCGCCGGTGGTTTGGTGTCAATTTGAATTTCCCTTTCGAGATAATTACGGTTTCCTTTACCCCAATTCTTTAACGAGTAATCCCATGCAGCCACCCGAATGACACCCTTGCCATCTGTCAATTTCAAGGTTTCCGGGGATATCGTTGTTTTTAACTGTACCGACTTTTCTTTCCCCCCAACAAAAAAACCCGCTGACGGGAAAGTCCTCTGCAGGATGTCCACTTCTCGCCCGTCCACCAAAAGACTCATCCAGATTTTTCGTACACCGCTACCTGAATCGTCAACCGAAATACTGATTTCTCGCATCGAACCGATAAAATCCGATTCAAGCGCAATTTCAAGAAAAGGTGCCTCTCCTTCCATGCGAATGATCGCCAACCAAACCGCAGGGATACAAACGAGCAGAACCAGTAAACTTACTAAAATCAGTTTTAGTGAACTTTTTCTATGTGCCAATGCTCTTCCTTTTATCTGTTCGCAACAGTCTTTCTTTGATTTGTTTTTAAGTAATCGACAATATCAGTTACGACCAAGGTAATCAAGGTACATTTTTTCACCGCTTGACTTTTTAACCACCCGAGGATACATAAGAAAGTATATTTTCAACTCCTATCCAAAGCGAGATCGAATGAGTTCGGATAATCCATTTTTCCTTATTTGCGGCCCGTGCGTCATCGAAGATGAAGACGTCACTATGCGCATTGCCGATCGAATTAAAACCATAACTCAACGTCTTGGTCTTCCCTTTACGTTCAAGGCTTCCTATGACAAAGCCAACCGAAGTTCCATCACCTCTTTTCGAGGACCTGGGATGTTAGATGGTTTGAAAATTCTATCCAGGATTAAGGAAAAACTGGACGTTCCGGTTTTGTCGGACGTTCATCGAATCAGTGAGGTGGACGCTGCAGCGCAAGTGCTCGATGTTCTGCAGATTCCAGCTTTTCTTTGTCGCCAAACCGACCTGCTCCTTGCCGTCGCAAAAACCGGCAAACCGGTCAATGTGAAAAAAGGGCAGTTTATGGCTCCCTGGGACATGACCAACGTTATTGATAAAATACGTTCAGTTACAAGTGTTCAGCCTACCATTACAGAAAGGGGGGTAATGTTCGGTTATAACAATCTGGTGGTGGACTTCAGGGGCATCCGGATTATGCAACAAACAGGTTCTCCGGTTATTTTTGATGCCACTCACAGTGTCCAACTTCCCGGCGGCCTAGGGAAAAGTTCCGGAGGACAACGTGAGCTCGCCCCGGTTCTTGCCAGGGCAGCTATCGCAGCGGGTGCTGACGGCATCTTTCTCGAAGTCCACGAAGATCCGGACAAAGCTCTTTGCGATGGGCCGAATTCACTTCCTCTGGATCAGTTGCCGGCCCTGCTTTCACAACTTATTGCCATTAAAACCGCTCTCGCTTCCTAATATCATTTTATGACTGACTCCCGATTAAAAAAAGTATCCCTTCTCTTATTAGACGTAGACGGCGTTCTTACCACCGGACAGGTTATTTACAACGATGCCGGACAAGAGACAAAGATCTTCAATGTTCGTGACGGATTGGGCATCCGTCTATTGAGGGAGGCCGGTATTCTTGTCGGCATCGTAACTGGACGAAGGTC
Organism: Desulfosarcina sp.; assembly: GCA_030642405.1. Lineage (GTDB taxonomy): Bacteria > Desulfobacterota > Desulfobacteria > Desulfobacterales > Desulfosarcinaceae > Desulfosarcina. The sequence continues at coordinate 4,677 of DAOWNV010000166.1, read as the reverse complement.
GATGGCATTGGTTCACCGATGCAAAAATCTGGGAATAACTATAGTAAAAGACGGTATCCGGAACAAGGAACAAGCTTTGTTGGAAATTCTGAAAGAAACCGGACTGACCGAAGCGGATACGGCATTTATTGGAGATGATATTCCTGATCTGCCCATCATGAGACGTGTGGGCTTGCCGATTGCCGTTGGAGATGCTCATTTTTTGGTAAAAGAGGCGGCTGTCATCACTACCCATGCGGACGGTGGGAGAGGTGCTGTACGTGAAATCAGCGAAAAGATACTCAAATCAAAAGGAGAATGGGACTCCTTGGTTGAAAGGTTATTTTCTTGAAACGCCATAAGTGGATACAACCTGTACTGCTATCCATTGTCGTTCTGGTTCTGTCAGCCACCATCGCTGTGTTCATTGGTTATCGGCGAATGACTCAACCAAGTGACGTCCTTTTGGATATAATAAAAAACAAAGCGGATATGCAGTTAAAAAAGATTCGACAAACAGCGATGAAAAACGGCATTCAAGAGTGGCGACTGGAAGCGGAATCTGCGACCTTGATGGAAAGCGAAAATACCATACTGCTGACCAAGCCGGAAGTGGAATTTTTCATGAAGGATGGGGATAATGTTTATTTAACTGCCGAGTTAGGTACCATTTACACCAATTCAAGCCGTCTGCAGGTTAGCGGAAAGGTCTCTGCAAAAACAAATCTCTATCGGTTCCAAACGGAAACCCTGAACTACGACCCAAACACAAGAGAACTTCAATCCAAAGCAAAGGTGACACTTTCCGGGCAATCTTTTTCACTGCAGGCGAACAGCATGGCCATGGATTTAAAAACCAATATCACACGATTCGAAGGCGGTGTGGAAGGAACGCTGAGTGAAGATTTTCAACTGTAAGATTCCGGATAAGATTAAATTTGCGATACTGCTCGGGTTGCTTTTTTTTACCTTTCAGGTAGAAAAAAGTATCGCACAAACCAAAAGTGCCGATAATCAAATATCGGACGGTCTTTCGGAGAAAATTCACATCAGCGCCGATAAGCTCATTTCCAATACACCGGAAAATAACGCCGAGTTTATCGGCAATGTACGGGCAATACAGGGAAAGACCTTGATTACAGCCGATCGCCTTCAATTTTTTTTTAACGGCAGTACAAATCCCGGTGATAACCCATCGGCTCAGTCTTTGGAAAGGCTGGTGGCCTCGGGAAATGTAATAATTAAATTTGACAATAGGCTTGCTGTTGCTACAAGGGCGGTATATATAACAGCAAAACGGTTACTCACCCTTACGGGTCCGGACGCAACGGTGACCAGTGGCGAGAACACAATCTCAGGTGAAACTATTTCCTTTTATCGGGATGACGGCCGGTTTACAGTTGACGGAGGGAGCAACGGTCGTGTCAAAGCGGTGATCATGCCGGGCGAATCCGGATTGGAGTAACTTTTGACCAAGTCATTTTGGGGAATAGTGTATGACCACCTTGGCCGTTCGTGATCTGGTCAAAATCTACCGGAGCAGAAAGGTTGTAGACCGGATCAGCCTCAGCGTGGAAAGTGGACAGGTCATTGGTTTGTTGGGACCGAACGGAGCAGGTAAAACCACAACCTTCTACATGACCGTGGGATTGGTTAAACCGGATGACGGTAGCGTTTTTCTTGACGATTTGGATATCACGGATTTCCCCATGTATATTCGTGCAAGGACAGGGGTTGGATATCTTCCTCAAGAAGCCTCTGTTTTCAGGAAACTGACTGTTCGCCAGAACATATTGGCTATCCTGGAGACCGGGCACTTGACCCGTCGTCAACGTCAGGACCGTACCGATACGCTGCTGGAAGAATTGGGCATCACCCATGTAGCGGATTCTAAAGCAGCGGTTCTTTCCGGGGGAGAACGGCGCCGACTTGAAATCAGCCGTGCGCTGGCTACCGATCCGGCTTTTATGCTGCTGGATGAACCATTTGCCGGTATCGATCCTTTGGCAGTGATTGACATAAAAAAAATTATCGCCCATTTAAAGGGCCGAAACATTGGTATTTTAATTTCCGATCATAATGTTCGGGAAACGTTGGGTGCTTGCGACTCTGCATACATATTGAGCGATGGTAAGGTGATTGAGAGTGGAACGCCGGAACAGATCGCATCGAGTCAAATCGCCAAGCGTATTTACTTAGGAAACGAATTCAGGCTTTAAGATGGCACTTGAACTTAGACAGCAACTGAAACTGACCCAACAGCTGATCATGACGCCCCAGCTTCAAATGGCGATCAAGCTCTTGCAGTTATCCAGGTTAGAACTGGTTGACACCATTCATCAGGAATTGGAAGAAAACCCGACTTTGGAAGAAATCCAGGAGACCGCGGATACAACCAAAGACAGGGAGCTTGAAGAATCATCGGCCGCTCAACCCGAAGAGGCACGCGAAGTCACCATTGATGAAAAAATCAATGAAGACATTGACTGGAGCAATTACATTAATGAATACAATTCGCCCGGAAAAGTAAACTTCGAATCGGAGAGTAGGGACGCCCCTCAATACGAGGCTTTCGTCTCCTCTAAAGAATCGCTGAGCGATCACTTGTTGTGGCAGTTGTTAATGCTTTCCCCCACGGATATCGAAAAAAAGGTTGGCAGTTTGATCATCGGCAACCTGAATAAAGATGGATATCTACAACTATCTTTGGATGATCTTTACCAACAAAGTGGCGTTTCCATGGAAATGGTGGAGGATGTCCTTGAAACAATGCAATCGTTCGATCCGGTAGGCGTGTGTGCAAGGGATCTTAGAGAATGCCTTCTGCTTCAAGCCAAACTGCTGAATATTAATAACAGCTTGGTCACCGATATCATTTCCGACCATCTTAAAAATCTGGAAAACAAAAATTACAAGGCCATTTGCAGAGCCTTAAAAGTCAAACTCAAGGATGTCATCGCTGCAGTCAACGTCATCCGTGCGTTGGAGCCCAAACCGGGCCGTGAATTCAACGAAGAGACACCCCATTACATTGTTCCCGATATTTACGTATACAAAAGTGAAGGTGATTTCGTTATTGTTCTTAACGATGATGGAATGCCCAAACTTCGCGTGAATCCTTTTTATAAACAGGCCGTTTCAAATAACAATGAAGTCAGCACTAATACTAAGGATTACATTCGTGATAAAATGCGTTCCGCAGCCTGGTTGATTCGCAGTATTCACCAGCGTCAGAAGACCATATACAAAGTCATGGAGAGCATTTTGAAGTTCCAACGGGAATTTTTCGAAAAAGGGGTTGTTCATTTAAAACCAATGGTTCTCCGGGATGTCGCCGAAGATATCGGAATGCATGAATCTACAATCAGTCGGGTGACAACAAACAAGTATACCCATACCCCTCAAGGAATTTTCGAACTTAAATATTTTTTCAACAGCTCCATTAAACGCCTTAATGGTGAGGATATAGCTTCGGCAAGTGTACAGGCGAAGATTAAAAAAATCATAAAGGGAGAAAATCCCAAGAAACCTTTTAGTGACAATAAGATGGTCGAGATGCTCAAAACCGACAATATTAATATTGCCCGTCGTACGGTTGCTAAATATCGTGAAATGATGGGTATCTTGTCCTCCAGCAAACGAAAGCAGTTTTAATTGCCGTTTTTTTTGGCTGATCTCGTTTCTCAGCTCCCATCATTTCCGGTAGCAGGCAGAGCCGTGAGACAGCATAGCCGCCCCTGCAGCCAGGAACCTTCCGAAAGGAGGCCCCCAGCATGAACACTTCCGTTAGGTTTAAAAATCTTAAGCCGTCCGATGCCCTTAAATCCTATGTGAAAGAAAAACTGGATCGAATGGATAAATATTTCAACGGGCCTGCAGAAGCCAATGTTGTTTTGTCCATTGAAAAATTCCGCCACAACGCGGAAATTAACATCATGGGAGACAGTCTGACAATAAATGGCAAGGAAGAAACTGAAGAGATGTATTCGGCGATCGACATCGTACTTGATAAAATGGAAGTACAGATAAAAAAGAACAAACAGAAAAGTAGAGACCACAGACCCAAAGGAAAGAGTAACAAGGTCAAAACAAGTCTATTTACAGATGAAGAGTACGGAAAGGGGCGAGTTCGAATTCACCATATCGAATATAAACCCATGGATGTCGATGAAGCTGTTATGCAGATGGATTTGATCGATGACAAATTCCTGGTGTTTACCAACGCACGGACAAATACCGTGAATGTTCTATATCGGCAAAGAGATGGAAATTACGGCCTGATTCAGCCCCGTTCGTAAACGTTACGATTATTAGTCGCTCTGGTGATTTTGAAATGAAAATACTGGATGTCCTTAACAAAGAAGCAATCCTTTTAGACCTTAAATCTAAAGATAAGATAGGTATTTTAAATGAATTGGTTGCCCCTGCTGCTAAAATTACCGGTATCGATCACACCAAAATACTGCAGGTGTTGATGGATCGTGAACGTTTGGGCAGTACCGGTATCGGTGGTGGCATTGCAATCCCTCACGGCAAGATGAAAAACCTTGATAGGGTGCTTTTGGGATTTGGGCTGAGTCCCCTCGGTGTGGATTTCGAATCTATGGATGGCCTCCCCACGCATTTGTTTTTCCTGTTGATCACACCTGAAAATGCAACAGACCTCCACCTTAAACTGCTGGCACGAGTTTCTCGACT
>DAOWNV010000122.1 GCA_030642405.1 Desulfosarcina sp. | reverse complement strand
GTACCCGCTTCGTCTCGTTATCTTTTTTCCTGTTTAATGCTTAAAGACTATACAGCACATGCCGATAATTTAACTGAACGGGTAGGTTTCAACAGTAGCGAGACAGGAAAATAATGAAAAACATTCTTTTTGTCGAGAGCGATCCTCTTTTGCTCCACACGATGGTAGGATTGCTGAAAAATCAAAGTAACTTCTTGCATTTTCTATCAGCAGGCAGCATTGAAGACGCCATAAACATTCTATTCAGCGAAGATGTTCACCTTTTAATAATAGGGATGTCCATTCAAGAAACAGATGCATACAAGTTGGTTTTGCTGATGTCGAACAATCCTGAAATCCGAATCATCTTGATGACGATTTCCGCATCTTCTGACTTTTGCAAAAAAATTGCTAAAATGTCTTCAATTATTCATTTTAATGATATTCAAGATATCAGTCTTCTGACCAAACGGATTTTCATAGAACTGCAGATCAATTTTGGAGGGCAATTGCATACCACAAACATTGTCTCGTTTCTGCAGATGATGGAACTGGAAAAGTCTTACTGCACACTGCTTGTATCTACAAAAGGGAATTACGGCATCTTGTATTTTACGGACGGCAAGTTAGTGGCGGCAAAAGTGGGAAGGTCAACCGGAAATGAAGCGGCATTGGAGATTCTCACCTGGAGGCAGATTACAATCGATATTGATTATACGCACAGTTCGATGCCCCGAGAAATCAACATGTCCTTGATGAACCTTCTTCTGGCAAGCGGTCAAATAACGGATGAAAAACGAGGTCAAAGTACAACTCTTCGTAAACACAAACGATATGAATGTCACGTGGCCGCACAATACGAGGTTGACAACCAACGCTTCCAATGCTTTTTGCGGGATATTAGCGTGGGGGGTGCTTATTTAGAGACGGATCGACTAATAAAAATCGGCCAATCGTTGACTTTGTTTCTTTCAGAATCCGTCGAGGAGAGCCAGGTGCCGATCGAAGGAAAGGCCGTTCACCGAGACCATCACGGCGTCGGGGTTCAATTTAAAACGCTGACATTGAAGCAGAAAAAATTGATCCGGTCCATTCTTCTGTCCAGACGATCTCAGAGCTCAATACTCCTGAATTCAGCGGCATGAATAGGCCAGGTGTTTAGTTTACTCTTTGCCGACATTTTTCTCTTTCCAGACCAAACTATATAAGGAATTTTCATTCTCCCGGGGCGACATCGCCAAACTGGTTTTCTCGTCCAGAAGGTTGTTAACCAGCAGCATTCGCTGATGAACCACTTTCCTGAATTCAGCCATTAATTCAGGCCGTAAGGGTTTAGCCCTGCTCTTTTTTACAGTATTGGGATTGATGGGCTTTCCATTCACGCGGACTTCATAATGAACATGAGGGCCTGTGGTCACACCTGTCATTCCCACACGGGCGACAACCTGGCCCTGTTCCACCAGGTCACCCTTCTTTTTCAAAAGCTTGCTGCAATGACCATAGTAAGTTTGGTAACCATTGGGATGCTTGAGTATGATCAGTTTGCCATATCCGCCTTTTCTTCCCGAAAAAGTGACTTTTCCGTTGGCAGTGGCAAAAATCGGTGTCCCGATCGACGCACCGTAATCGATTCCGGTGTGTGGCTTATAGCGTTTGTAAACCGGATGGAAGCGTCGGATGGAATAAGAGGATGTCATTTTTCCGAACTTCACGGGAATCCTTAAAAACATCTTTTTTAAAGGGTTCCCGTCTTGATCATAATATTCGTCATACTGACCGTCATTAAAGTTAACAGCAGAATAAGTTTTTTGTGAACCTGCGTATCGGGCGGCAAGAATCTTTCCATTTTTAACATATTTTCCATCTCTGTAGTAGCGCTCGAAAACCACGGCGATCCGGTCTCCCTTGCGAGGATACAGGTAGAAGTCGATGTCCCAAGCAAAAATTTCTACTATCTGATTGGCAATTTCATGGGTTTCCCCGCTCTCGGCCACGGCCTTGCAAAGGGATGTATCGATGGTGAACACTTTGGCTGCCACCTGCCTGTTCAGAACAATTTCCCGCTTGTAAACCCGATACCCGCCATCGTCCCTTTTGATGGCTTCATATTCATCCAACGGACTGGTTTTATAAACAAATTTTTGAATCCTATTGTTATCATCAACACAAATATGATATCTGTCTTTCGGTCGAGAGCAACGAAAATCGAAAACCGGCTTAAAGGAATTACTGAGTGCCAGAATTTCGGCTTCCGAGATATCGTATGATAGTAATGCTGCACATAGGGTGCGGTGATTCAGTTGCCCTTCGACCACGACGTTTGTTGAAACGGAAATCGAATCAGCAACAGACCCCGTTGTATCGTATTGACCTTTTTGGCTATCAAATGCGAAGCCCGGACAGGCAAACAGGAAAAAGACACCGATTAAATAAAAAACCAAGCGCTGGGCGATACCATTGCTCTTCCGAGGCATATTCGTAATCCTTCTTTTATTTTGCCCGTTTTTATGCATGTTACATGCCTTGTGGGAAAACAAAAAGAGAAGTCTATCTAACGGTAAATGCTTGATACCACTGATCGTTGCCTTCATTCAACCATACATCATCCTCATTGATTTTCTCAACGACGATACTGCCTACAGATCCTCCTTCACGGACCAGTTGGTTGTTGATCACCACAAACCGCCCTCCCGGTTCCGGCGCCCATACCAAGGCCTGAAGGTCAATTCGCTGATCGTTTCTATAGTTTTTTTCCTCAACCTGAGAGGCCATCTCCTGCCGGCCTGTCTCTGTTTCTGTCTTTGTTGGTGTTGGCTGCGAGGCGCGCGGAATGAATTCTTCCTTACCCGGTTTTGAGCCGGAAACTTGATTCCGGTTGGGTTTGAATTTAAGTTCTTCTGACGGAACTGGGGGCACTGATGTCGATTCATTGGCGGTCTGCGATAATTTCAGAGCCGTAAGAGGTCGTTCTATTTTTTTTGTTGCGGCGTGGCTGATTGTGTTCTGAAACGGGGGTTGTTCCGGTTGTCGGGCAGTATTACCGGTCCGTGTTTTTTGCAAGGGCTCCACCAAGGGTACAACAGGTACCAACTTCCGGGAGGCTGCAGGAGGTATTGCCTCCCTGGCCTGACCGGATGCATGTGTTGCTTTCAATGAAGTTTCCCTGTTGAGGGGCTTTGTGTCCCGGGTCTGCCAAAATCTGACACCGGCAATGGATATGCAGATAACAAGACACAAAAAAATCCACCTACGAATCCTGTGTTTCCATCTTGACGATTCTACAGGCGCAGGGTGCTGCCAGGGTGTATTCACACACCTTTCCGTAGTGGCTTCCTGGTCGGCCTTTTTTAACGCATCCAAAATGGAACTCAACGATTCAACTCCTTTGCGAATACCATCATTCTTGCGACATACTTGTTAAGTGGGGAGTGCTCAACGATTGATCTTCATTATAAAGGACAATCTTTGTCATCGGTCCCACCATCCCATCCACATCCAACCCGTTCCGTCTCTGGATCGTTTCCACGGCAAGGCGGGTGAGTGAATCATAAGCTGGGTTCATCTCTTTCATGGGGAACCCCAGGCGCCTCAGATGCACTTTCAATGACACAATGACCTCTCCGGGTGAGGAAATCGGAATAATCCCGGTATAATTGTAAAAGTTTTTCCAAGGAATATAAGCAACTCCATTCCATAATCCGGCCAAGGATGAGGAAGGAACGGAAAAAGAATCCCCATTGTTCTCAAATCTGAGGTTTTCTCCCTCAAAACCAAGAAAAGCCATGAACACAGGACCGTTTTCGGCCAAGTGAGGAAATTCCAAAATGGCCGGTAAGTTCAAAGCACGGACCATGTTGAGGTCACCCTGAAGACGTAAAGATTCCATTGCATTACGCCTTGTTGCGATCTGAAAAAAGGTGTCGTTGTTCACTCCATCCATGGTTCCAACGACAGGCGTTTCCTTCCCGGTCCATAACTGTAAAACTGCTGTCATCGCACTGGCGCGTGAACTCATGGTGTCTGTCGATGCCATCACCTGTTCAATGCCGCCAAAAAATTTTTTTGTAACAAGTTCCGCTGCCGATATTTCTGATGGTATATCCCCAAGCTGCCGAGGAGGAGGCGACAGGCGGGCTAACGCCGGCCCCGGCTCATTTCTCACACCTGGCTCAACCGAACCTATTGAGGGATTTGTGGACTTTCCGGTAAAATCCATCCAAGCGGATGTCTCGGATCGTTTGTCGCTCCAACCCGTCCATATTTGACCTGCAATCATTCCGAGAACCAAAACGACCAACACGGCCAGCAGTCCAACAATCCACTTTTCCCAATTAAATCGTTTGATTCGGATCCGGTTTGGTTGATTGTCCAACTCTCCCAGAGCTCTTTTTACAATAGCATAGGTGATGCTGTGTGTTCCTTTGGAATAAGCGGTAAGAAGGGTCCGGTCGCAGGCGATGTTGATAAGCCGCGGCACGCCTTTGCTATATTTGAATATGGCCCGGCAGGCTATCGGCGTAAAAACCAGGCCCGGCTTTCGAGAAGCAATGTGAATACGATGGCGGATATACTCTCGGGTTTCAACTTTGCTTAAAGGAACCAGGTGACAACTCAGTGAAATACGCTGGTTTAACTGTCGAAGCCTGTCCGATTCCAGCATTTCAGCCAACTCGGGCTGTCCCACCAGAATAATCTGCAACAATTTGCTTGTGGTTGTTTCCAGATTGGATAGCAATCGCAGCTGTTCAAGCACATCTGCACTTAAATTTTGCGCCTCATCGACCAGCAGGATCACTTGTTTGTTTTCCACCTTTTTTTCCAGCAAAAACCGGTTGAAACGGTCGATGAGCGTTTTAATCGATTCTCCGTCCGAAGAAATGCCGAACTCATCGTTGATTGCTTTGAGGAGTTGTAGTGCATCCAGTTTCGGGTTGAAAATGTATGCGGCCTCCGTGTTTTCGGCCAGGTTTTCCAGAAACATACGGCACAATGTCGTTTTTCCGGTACCTATTTCGCCTGTAATTCCAACAAAACCCTCGCCATCGTCTGCCGCATAATTCAGATGGGCCAGCACTTCCTCATGAATGCGTGACAGGTAAAGGTATTCCGGATTGGGCACCAGCTTGAACGGTTTTTCCTTGAAGCCGAAAAATTGGTTGTACATGGTTATGAATTCCAGCCTGGAGTCTATTTTGTCGGTTTGGTTTGACTATCGTGTTTAGCGCAAAAATAAATGACGACGTTTCGCGCCCCTACTGTGCAATTTTACTGTTCCTGTTTTGAATGTAGGCGTCCCGGAAAGCCACATATGGGTCAAGTGCTGCATCTTTCAACATTTCATATTGGCCGATCTGAAAGGAAGTATCATTGATGGTTCTTACTCCGAATACAACAACACTCGTTTCACTTGAAGTCAGCACACCCGCTTCCAGATTAATCAACTGCATGAAAGAAAACGGGTTCAACGCCCAATCCCCGATACTTCCGATCGTATCACGCAGAGTTGATGGGCCGATAAACGGCCAGACGATGTAAAACCCATTTCCAATTCCGTGATATCCAAAGGTCTGCCCCATGTCCTCCTCGGGAGGATTCAGTGTCGGGTAAATCGTTGCAGGATCCATCAAACCCAAACAACCCAATGTGGTATTAACGGTGAACCGGCCAAGCTCACCCACGGCAGCCTTGCCCTTGCCTTGCAGTAGGCAGTTAACCAACCGGACGGGCACCAAGAGGTTGAAGAAAAAGTTCTTCACGCACACCCGGATCTCAGAAGGCACAACGTACGAATACCCAAGCGCAACGGGTTTAAGCACCCAAAAATAGAGCCCGTCGTTCAATGTAAAAACAGCCCGGTTGAACCCTGCCATCGGGTCTGCAACCGTCTCTAATGACCCATCACCCTCGTCGTAAAGCGTACCATCGTCCTTGTCAAAAGGATCGTAATAATCAGCATCTTCCCCTTCAGAGGCAGGCGTGTCCATCGGTTGAACGGAATCATCGGCTCTAACCGTACCGGCCATCAACAGGAAAACAACGAGAACGATTAACCACCTGCAATGTTTCACTATGAGCATCTTATCATCAGATTTTTCCATCTACGTCCGGAAAAAAAACAAGGTCAAAAAGTATAAATTATCCGTTTTCGGAAAGCCGCTTATTCTGTTCCGTCAATTTTTTATTTAGCCGTTCGATGAGTTGGGCGGGGCTCTCCTTTTTTAAAATAGTTGCAAACTGGGTGCGGTAATTTTTCACAAGGCTTACGCCCTCCATGATAATGTCGTATACTTTCCACGACGCCTCGCCCTTTTTTATCATTCGGTAGTCGACCGTTGTTTCGACAGTATCTCTTATAATCTTTGTTTTCACCTCGGCGTATGCATCCGAATGAAAGTTCTGCTCGATGTATACAATTTTTTCGTTGTGGTATTCACCCTGAATTTTATCAACGTATGTGTTACCGAGAAACTGGGAAAACACATCTGTGAATGCAGCTTTCTCCTCATCGGTAAAAGATCGCCATTTTCGGACCACGGTTCTTTTGGAAATCTCTTCGAAGTTGAACATTGGCTTCACAATTTTCCATATCTCGGCACGCTGGGCTGATTTGGTACCCTTTTCTTGATATTTGGGGCTGTTAAGAATTTCAATGACCTTATCGATGGGTCCTTGAATGATCTCCATGGGTTCCATGGAAAAGGCGATCATCGGTAAGATCAACAGGAAGAGCAAAATCCATGTATAAATGATTGTTTTATGGGTCATACGGGCCTCCGAAATAAATTTGAATCTTCGATGCCACCAAAAAAATTTCTGGTAACGAACTCTTATAGAACATCATTTAACTACCTGACAATTCAAGTATTGTAAAGAAAAGAACCAATTATTTTATGGTTCATTTTCAGACCATCCAAGCTTCGTTGATTTGAAAAAAGTAGCTAATGCCAAAATGAAAAAGACCGATACTCAATAAAGCTGGCAGTATTTTTCGCGACCCCAACCCAAAAGATCAAAGGATGCCTTTTAGAAATGGATAACCTGAGAATAATATTGAATAAGGTTAATCAGTTGGACCCCATCCCCGTAGTCATCCACAAAGTGCTCGAACTGGCTGATGATCCGGAAGCTTCTCTGCCGGACTTGGTAGAAGTTGTCGAACGGGATCCCGCCATAACTGCAAACCTGTTGAAAACGGTCAATTCAGCCTACATGGGATTGCCGGTAAAAGTCGATTCAGTACATCAGGCGGTCTCCATGCTGGGATTACAGCAGGTCGTGGAAATGGTAATGTCTCAAAATCTTTCGGGCAACTTGAACCGAGCCCAAAAAGGATATGGTTTGGAAAAAGGAGCCCTTTGGCGCCAAAGCCTGGCGGTTGCCATGGTTGCCCGAACCCTTGCCGGACAACAGGACCTAATGAGTCTTCCGGCGATATACACTGCGGCCCTTCTTAAAGACATCGGCAAGGTCGTTCTTCATGAGTTCGTGGCCGACAAGCTCTCTTCCATTCAAAAAGTGGTGACGGACCAGGCCATGAGTTTTGTTGAAGCCGAAAAAGAGGTGTTGGGAATGGATCACATGATGCTAGGCGGCATCATCGCTAAACAGTGGAACTTCAGTTCTCACATGGTCTACATGATCGAAAACCACCATCTTCCAAACACCGCTGCCCGCAACGACCCGGCCACATCCACCCTCTATCTGGCCGACATGATTGCTATGATGGTAGATACGGGGATCGGCGTGGATCGGTTAGCGTACCATGTGTACCAGGGTGTTTTTAGCGATTTTTTTCCGGATAAACAACAAATCAAGGGTTTAATGATCACCTACAAGGCGTACCGGCGTGAAGTTCATGAGTTTCTGGAGGCTGCCTGATTTGTCTGTGACCCTATCTTCCAAGAATAAAGGGCAATAGCCGTGGCCGTAGCAGCATTAAGGGATTCCACTTCAGGATTCAT
>DAOWNV010000183.1 GCA_030642405.1 Desulfosarcina sp. | reverse complement strand
TCCACATAGTTTTGTAAGCTGAAGGCCTTGCCTTTTGGTGTACTGGAGGTATCTTTCATTAGTTATTTCCTTTTTATTAATTGTTACCTGTTATAATAGCACAGGTCGCAATTTTGTGGGCATCACAATTGGTAAATTCCAAGGATGGGGCTGCTATCCTCATTCTGTTTCCCAACAGGAAACCTATTGGGCTTATGCCCATTTGTCAAGTGCCTTTTCACAAGCGTCAAAGAAATGACTAAAGAAACTCATAAAAAGACAGATCTATATAAATATTGACGGTTACAAAAAAGTTAACGGTACACTATATGGATTGTTTGACGGTATTGAAAATTTATTTGTACCCCAAAGGGGCTCATATTGCTTTTTCCGCTATTATATTAGGCGATGAGCAATAATGATCGTTGATCTGGTCCGATTAGGCATACATTTTGCTGCAGTCTCGATTTAAAACTATTGTTTTGTATGTGTACAGGATAAGAAAAAGTTTTAATGGTATGGTATAAATTGATCATCGCTAAAAAAGGAGAAAATAGAGATGTCCGTCAGAATTAAAATTGCCGAGACAGCTGCCGAAATGAAAGATTTGTGTTTCGCACGCCACAAGGTTTTTGTTGAAGAAGAGGGATATCTGGCACCTAAAGCCGATGGTCGAATTGTAGATCAATTCGATACATTTGGTACAACTACGAATTTTATTGCTATGGAGGATAACCGGATTGTGGGAGGTATTAGGATAGCCACATCTTCTCCGGCTGGTTTCCCTTCGGATCAGTTTTTTGATTTCGGCCCCCTTTTTCAAGGCTTTTCGGCAACCATCGCAAGCGTTAGCCAATTTTTTCTGTTAAAAAAATATAGAGCCAATGGATATAGACTCGGTTTTGAACTGATGGGGATGTGTGCCTACTGGGCCTCAAAGCGTAATGTAACCCATTTGGTGGCTGCCGTTAACCCCGTGATTGCTCGCCTTCTTAAACTGGGAGGGTTAGAGCCGGTGGCCCCCAAGTTTTTTCATGATGGTGCAGGCGTTGAAGTCCTTCCCATGGCTGTGGACATGAACCATATCAAAGGTCCGTTATTATCCACCATCAAACGACAGAAAATCCTTACATGCCCGGAAAACTTCGATCGAGAATTTTTCCTGGCCGATGAGCCCATATTTTGTAGGAACCAGGATTTGCAGCGGGATTATGTAGTAATCAATGGCCGGATTATGGTTTATGATCACCAAACCTGCGGTCGGCACGACAAACGGAATCTATTGGGGGAACTCGGGCCCGGTCAATCCTTCAGAGAGTTCGGCCTTTTTCCACCTTCATCAAATCAGGTTGAAATCAGTGCGGGAACCAAGACGGAACTTATGATCACCTCCGGAAAGCCTGTCTATGACACGATGAAGGAAACGATGGGCAGCTTCCCTTTTGGGCTTCAACAGTTGTCTCCAAACCGTAGCCAAAGTACCATGAATACACATGTAGTCCATTAATTTCATTGAGAATCATTGACATTCGCACGCATTTTCTGTAGATTTCCTTATTTGCCGTAAAATTTCGGTCTTTTTGGAGATCATATCTTTTGAAAACTTCTGCGAAAAAATTTCTGCTCATTGGCGGCTTGGGCCACACCGACCTTTCAGGCAAAGTTCCCCGACCGGGCTTGTTGATGCTCCGCAGGGCCTTACGACGAGCCGGTCATGAAGCAAAAGTAGTAAACTATGCTGCCTCCATCGGTCCAAAAATGTTCCCCCCCGAAATTGTCCGTCAACTGACCAAACGATATTATCGAAGCATTAAACCTGTCATCATTGATCGCATAAACCCTTTTGGAAATCCCTGGCCTTATCTGAGGCTGCCTTTGGATATGCGGGGCCTGATTCGATTGACCCGATGGGTACAGAAAAATGAAATATCTCTATTGAAACAGTTGGGCCATGAAATCTGTGAAAAAGTAACGGACGAAAAATTCGATGCCGTCGGCTTCTCGCTATACATGGGCAGTAGTACGATCGGTGCAATTCTCATGGCCGATATTATCCGCATCAAACACCCGAATCTTCCGATTTTCTTTGGAGGTCCCCAAACCACACATTTTGCCGAAACCATTTACCGTACAACCAGGGCGCCAACGGCTCTGGTACTGGGGGAAGGCGAAATGGCGATTGTTCGGTTGGCGGAAGCCATCTCCGATATTCGTGTGGGAAATCTTGATGTTTTATCTCACATACCGAATATTGTTTATCGAACACCCAAAGGCCGGCTTACGGCCACAGCCCGCAAACGGATGTCACTTGCCGATTGGGTTCAATCATCCCGGGATATATACAATCAAGAAGACTTCGACGGTGTCATGCGCTATGCGTTTATCGAAGCTTCGAGAGGGTGTATTTACGGGTGCCGGTTTTGCCCGCAACCACTGTTAAGCGGAAAAGAGCGATATTTAAAAACCGGAGAGCAGATTGTCGATGAAATGGTGGAAATATCCGATCGCTTTGGAATCAACCATTTTGAACTGGTAGGGAGCAGTACTCCCCCCACCCAGGCAGAGGAGATTGCCGAATCGCTTTTACGTAGAAAAATGGCGAACCGGTTCAAATGGGGACTCTTTATGCGGGGAAAGGATGAAAATGCGGTTAAGAAGGATATGCCGACGCTTATGGAGCAGTTGAAACAAACAGGCGTCCATGCGATTTTTTTCGGTGTGGAGGCGGCATCGAACCGGACCTTGGAAAAAATGGGCAAGGGGGAGCGGCTGGAGGATATTAAGTCCACCATGTTGGCGGCAGGAGCAACGGGTATCGCCACCATCGGCAGCTTTATTTATCCCTATCCCGGAATGCTTTCCGACGAAGGACTAAGGATTATCGACTTTTTAAAGGAAGTCCGGCCCGTCTCTGCACCGACGCAACCATTAGGGCTTTTTCCCGGTACGCTCTGTGCTCGGTATGCAGAGGAGATGGGGATGGAAATCCTTTATCCGGACAAGAACGATAGGCGGGCATTCCAACAGGGGAAAAAAATGGCGGCTTCCATGAACTCTCCTGAAGTATTGGACTATCTGTTACAATATCCCCTGGTACTTTCGCTTCCCATGCGTTTCTGGCCGCCCGTCCCATGGAAAATCAATGGCCTGAAATATAAACAGACTGTTCAAATAGTAAACGATCTTCAAAAAGAGATGGGCAAGCTGAACATTTCGACCGGTTTGTCCCACAGTCATCTCTTAATGGCCGGTGTTTTGGGGTGGGAGCCATCTGCCATGGCCGAAAGATTATTTTATTGCAGTCTTACAGGTGACCCAACAGTGACCCGGGATATTGTAAGGCGTTTTAATGATAGGTCCATAAAGGGTTAGAAGTAATTACGGGGAATTAATTTCATCCCCAATCCTTAATAAAATTCACAATCCTAAGCGTAGGTCAAGCATCCAATACCTTACTGATGGTATCGACCCAGGTTTGCGTACTGACCGGCTTCAATACAATGGCTTTTATCCAGGGAGTGTCGGCTTTTGCCTGCTCTATCTTATCCATTCTTCCCGAGCACAGAATAATGGGGATATCCGGACGAATTCGGTGAATTTCATCGGCCAGCCGATCGCCGGTCATCTTCGGCATGGTCAGGTCGGTAATTACCAGATCGAAACGTCCCGGGTCGGCCGAAAAGGTCGAAAGTGCCTTGATTGCGCTGGTATGAGCGACCACGGTGAAGCCCAACTGCTCCATGAGTTGTTTCCCTATCATTGCCAGCATTTCTTCATCATCGACAAAAAGAATCCGTTCATTGCTGCGTGACAGGGATTTTTGGGTTCGGGGTTCATCTTTTGCCGCTGCCGTATCGATTTTAGGAAGAAAAATGGTAAAGGAGGAGCCTTTTCCCGGATGACTTTCCACGCTGATGGCACCACCAAGGCTCAGAACAATACCTTGAACTACGGAAAGCCCCAATCCTGTGCCTTTGTTTTTCTCCTTGGTGGTGAAATAGGGATCGAAAATTCGCTCCAGGCTGGCTTCATTGATCCCATAGCCGGTGTCACTAATGCCCAGCTTCAAATACGCCCCTTCCTTTAAACCGGAATACAAGGCGGAAGCATCTTCATCCAGAAACACCTCCGACAGACGTACGGTCAGCAGTCCTCCATCCTCTTGCATCGCATGATAGGCATTGGTACACAAGTTCATTACTACTTGATGGATTTGCGTCGCATCTGCCAGGATACAGCCTTCGGAATCGAGGTGTAGTTCGATATCAATAGTGCTGGGCAACGCTGGACGCAGTAGTTTCAGTGCCTCTTTCACGATCGTACTCAGCTTGACCGCCCCCATTTCCTGTTTGTGCTGTCGGCTGAATGTCAGTATCTGCTGAACCAATTCTTTCGCCCGGAAGCCGGCGTCCAGGATGGTTTTCATATTGGAGTGAAGGACGCTTCCTTCCGGCAGGCTCAGGACTGTAAGTTCCGAATAACCGATGATGGCCGAAAGAATGTTGTTGAAATCGTGGGCGATTCCCCCTGCCAGGGATCCGATGGCTTCCATTTTATGGGTATTTCTCAGTTGAATCTCCAGTTGCTTTTGTTTGGTCACATCTCTGCAGAAATTCAAAGTTGCCGACCGGCCTTCCCATTTGATCTGAACGTTATTCAGATCGATCCACAATACTTTATCTTCGTGATTCAAGATGCGAAAAAGGTATTGGCTGATGGGGTTTTTCCCTTTGAGCATTTGCCTATGCCGTTTCATGACCATGGCTCTGTCATCCGGGTAAATCAGTTCGGCGAATGGAATATTGGTTAGCTTCTCGGACGAATAACCTAAGATTTTGGTTGCCCTTGTATTGTGGAACGTAATCAGCTCATCCTGGAGCACAAAAATTGCGTCGCTGGCGTTTTCTATCAATAGGCGGTATTTCTCTTCAGATTGCAAAAGAGCCTGTTCTGAACGGATTCGTGCAGAGATATCAATAAAAACCATCAATGCCGCCGCCATAATTTCATGGTCGTTTTCATTGAAAGGCCTGTGAAGGTGCTGATCTTCAATGGCATTTCCAAGAAACAAGGCGGTGTCGGACTGGCTTTCCATTGCCCATAACAGGTGCGGCACACCAATGAAGGACTGCATGGAAGCATACAGGGGAATCGTTTCGCTTTTGGAATTGATGAAACGAAACGGTCCTGGGAATTCAGGCGGCTCGAAACGTTGGGCAAGGTCCTTACGGCAACCGAGATGATCCTGGACGATAAAACAAGACTCTTCCGGCCGGTATTGTAAAATAATGGCACAGTCCACGTTTAACGTGTTTAAAATTATTTGTAAAAACTGTTGGCCGATGTGCTTCATCTCGACCAGGCCCCCGCCCAGCCTGTAAATTTTACGAACGAGTTCGGCTACCGTCCGGCTCCGCCTGGCCTCCAGCCGGGCGCGCATTTGTTCCGCCTGCAATTGTATGATTTCTCGCCCCATTTCGTCACATTGCTTGCGGTAGTAATTTAGTTTTTTTTCAATGTCGTTCATTTTTCACTTTTTCGTTTGAAGATAGTCAGTACACCCGACCAGTCCAGGGGGCGGGTCCGACCCAAAAATGGGGCGAGTTCAACACCGGAGTAAAACCCGAAAAGCGGTTTTCTGGTTTTAAGTACATCCTGCAGTATTGTGGCTTCTTCGATTTCAGCGCCGCAAAAAGCACTTGTCCTTCCGGCGCAATCGATATAAAAAGCCCACAGAAAATCGGAGTCATCAATGACGTCCAGTATTTTACGGGTCTGACTTTCAACGGACTCAAGGACGACTTGATTGTTGCGGGACATGATCTGCACCTTGTCCCCTTCCTTGAAATCCGCTTCGAACAGGGTTACGGAACGGTCTTTTTCATCGACGTCCACAATCAAGCGACTCACATAGTCAGATTCATCAAAAGAGGCATATGGATCTCCATATTTTACACCCAGTGCCACAGTCAGTGAAAAATT
>DAOWNV010000335.1 GCA_030642405.1 Desulfosarcina sp. | reverse complement strand
TGGGCGAGGGGTCGACGTTTGAAATTCAATTACCTATTTTCACTAATTAAAGAGAAAATTGCAAATACAAAATTCTGGCGGTTGACGATAACCGGAATGCTCTGGAAATCATCAAGCGGACCCTTGAGGGCGGTCGTCGTTATGGTGTGACGACATGCAATAGCGTTCAGCAGGCCGTTGCTCTTTTAGGCAGCCAGGTGTTTGATCTGGTGATTACGGATTTGAAAATGCCCACCCACAGCGGCTTGGACCTCGTGAGGTACATCAGCGAGAATTACTCCCACATCCGTACCATCATGGTTACCGGCTACCCTTCCATCGAGGGTGCCGTAGAGGCTGTTAAAACAGGTGCAGATGCTTTTCTGCCCAAACCATTTACCGGCGATGAACTGTTGACGGCTGTCGAGAAGGTGGTGGCGAAACTGGAATCGCGGCATGATTTGAAGGCACCGGTCGAATCGGACTTGCCTTTTGGCATTGTAGGCAACTCCACGAAGATGAAAAGGGTTTACAAACTGATTGCCAAAGCCGCGACAATGAAAGCGAACGTGCTGATATCAGGGGAAAGCGGGACCGGAAAGGAACTTGCCGCCCGTGCCATTCATTATGGCAGCCCGCGCTCTTCAGCGAACTTTGTTCCCGTCAATTGTACGGCGATCCCGGAAAACCTATTGGAGAGTGAACTTTTCGGTCATGAAAAGGGGGCTTTTACCGGTGCGAACGCTGCCCGTGCCGGGTTATTTCAGATTGCCGACGGGGGCACCATTTTCCTTGACGAAATCGGTGATGCCAGCAATGGCATGCAAGCCAAACTACTACGTGTAATGCAAAACAAGGAAATTATTCGTGTTGGATCCAGCCGGGTCATCAATATTGATACGCGTATCGTTGCCGCAACCAACAAAGACCTTAAAAAGTTGGTAGAAAAGAATCATTTTCGGGAAGACCTGTTTTATCGGATCAATGTGATCGATATTCTCCTGCCCCCATTGCGCGAACGCAAAGAGGATGTTTTGCTGCTGGTAAACCATTTTGTCTCCAACCTTGTAAAAGAGATCGACATCGATCCCTTTACGTTTTCCGATCGTGCTTTGAAGGCCATGACCGACTATTTATGGCCGGGTAATATTCGGGAGCTGGAGAATTTCATACAAAAGATGGCCGTCATCGTAGAGGATGACATCGTGGATGTATCCGATCTACCCGAGCCGATGCGATTTACCATTGAAAGAGAAATAGGGTCTAACCGATCGTTGGTAGAGGTTCAACAAGCGCATATAGAGAACGTTTTGGCCGGCGTCGGCGGTAACAAAACCCAAGCAGCGAAAATTTTAGGGATCGACCGAAAGACTTTACGGGAAAAATTGAAAAAACACACCGGGGAATTGCAGTGTTCCCGTTGATACATCATTTTAGTGCAGAACAGGCCAAAAGCCCTGTGTCCGGGCCGTATATGGTCAAGCAATATTCCTTCATTTTTATTGCCGGCTCCAATAGTCGGTAACTATTCTTCCGGGGCGTTTCGCCCCACCGGGACCAAATTCCTCACCCATTTTCTCAACTTGAATCCAAGTCTCTTTGATTTTATCTCTTTCAACTATTTTTCTAAACGATGATTTTTCATTGTTAATTTAGGTTGCTACATCATTTTTTCGGCTTATTGGAATAGAAAAAGACGAAATGGCATCGTATGTGCTGATTGTGTAGATAACGTGTAGATATTGTGTAGATAACGATTCCAATTTCAAAAAAACTGCATGGCAAAGGAAAATCAGGCATGGCTGACGGACAATCGAAAACCCACCACTACAGATCCTTGCTGCGTAATGTCGTTCTCACCATCCTTTTCACGGCGATTACCCCTACCATCCTCGTGAGTCTGTTTATTCTGGATGAATTTCGAACCTCCCACGAGAAAAAGGTGAATGACTACCTGGAACTGCTGGTGAAAAAACATAGAAAAAATATCGATATGTTTTTAGAAGAAAAATTAATGGATATTCGCATGTTGGCCGGTGCCAATAGCTTTGAAGAATTGAGCAACGAATCAATTTTGAATCGGAATTTTGATGAGATGCAAAAATCCTTTAATCGAACCTTTGTTGATTTGGGAATTGTCGACCACGACGGATTCCAGATCGCCTATGCCGGGCCCCACGGTTTAACCGGAGTCAGCTATGCCGATACTGATTGGTTCAAACAAGCCATCAGCAGTCCTTACTTCATTTCCGATGTTTTTAAAGGGTTGCGAGGGGCGCCTCATTTTATCGTTACGGTCAGGCATGTGTATGATGGCAAACCGTGGATATTAAGGACCACAATTGACTTTGGTGAATTTAACAATCTAGTGGAATATTTGCGTATCGGTGATACCGGGTTCGCATTTATTCTCAACAAAGCCGGTCAATTCCAAACCAATCCGACGGCCAATGTGACGCCGGAAGAAATAGCCGTACTGTTACAAGATATCCGGAAAATGGAACGCCCCCAGTTTTTGTTACGCAAAAAGAAGAGCAATGGTCAGGAAGCCCTGTATGCAGTTACTCATCTCAAAAAAGGTGATTGGATCATGGTACTGCGGCAGGATGTCAAAGATGCTTTCTCCGAATTGAGAAACGCACAACGAATTGCCTTTCTGATCATCCTGATCGGCACGCTGGTCATTGTAGCTACCAGTCTGGTGGTCTCCCGGCAATTGATCAGGCGTGTTTCCAAGGCCGATGAAGAAAAAGAACTTGCCGACAAAGAAAAAGATATGCTCTCCCAACAGGTCATAGAAACGGGAAAGCTCGCATCCATTGGAGAACTGGCGGCCGGTATCGCGCACGA
>DAOWNV010000077.1 GCA_030642405.1 Desulfosarcina sp. | reverse complement strand
GTACATCCCCCCCTGGACGATACCGAAAAGACTGTTTTGACAATCCGTCTGCTCCCGCCAAAAGGTTTTGCACCGAGCAGCCCAACGCGTCGTCAATTCAAGGGCCTCGATGGCCTGCTCGTGGGTAGCAGGATGTTCCAGACATTGATCCAGGCACATGAGAATATCTGAATTCAGGCATATCTGCACTTCGATGGATTTCTCAGGCGTAAACAGATGTCGGGAGCCGTCAAGGTGAGACTGGAACGCATACCCCTCTTCCGTAAGTTTTCTCAGCTTTGCCAATGAAAAAACCTGAAAACCGCCGCTGTCCGTCAATATAGGCTTTTCCCAGTTCATGAACCGATGCAAGCCGTCAAACATGCCAATAATCTTACATCCGGGCCGCAAATAAAGATGGTAAGTATTACCCAAAATTATCTTAGCACCTGTCGCCTCGACCTCTTCCGGGCTCAAAGCCTTGACTGTTGCCTGGGTGCCGACGGGCATAAAAACAGGAGTGTTCACACTTCCGTGCATGGTAGTGAATGTACCGGCACGGGAACTGCCACATTTTTTTTCAAGTTCAAATGTCATCGTAGTGTTAAGTTTTAAGTAACTGATTTATATTGTTATTCAATTACCATCGCATCCCCATAACTAAAAAAGCGATACCGCGCCTTCACAGCTTTTTCATAGGCATTAAGAATGTTTTCACGACCTGCAAAGGCGGAAACCAGCATGAGTAAGGTGGAGCGTGGCAGGTGAAAATTAGTGATTATGGCATCGACCATTTTAAACATATAACCGGGATAGATAAAAAGGTCGCAACGGCCGCATCCCGATACCAGATTTCCGCTGGGATCGGTTGCATACTCCAAGGTACGAACGCTGGTGGTCCCCACTGCAACAACACGACGACCTTCATCTTTGGCCTGGTTGATCAGTCGGGCTGTTCCTTCACAGATCGTGTACCACTCCTGGTGCATACGGTGATCACGGATGTCGTCCACCCGAACCGGTACAAACGTACCGTATCCCACATGAAGGGTAATGTTCGCAATGGTCACGCCTTTTTCACGAAGATCCGATAAAACTTCATGGGTAAAGTGCAACCCGGCTGTGGGGGCGGCAATGGCGCCTTCTTTTCGCGCATAAACCGTCTGATACCTTTTCCGGTCGGTTTCATCAGGTTGGGCCTCCTCCCTTTTTATATAGGGAGGCAACGGCATATGGCCGATTCTTTCAAGAAGAGCGCCTAAAGATTCCCGTGCTGAAAATTTCACGGTATATATACCATCTGAAAAATCCTGGACCTCCGCTTCAAGCCCTTGGGAAAAGGTAATTTTTGTTCCTGCCCGAGCCTGTTTTGAAGCCTTGATCAGACAATGGTAAACAGCGTTGACATCGCTTCGTTCATCGACATTTTTTTCACCATAGTCGAGAATCAGAAGTTCTGCTTTGCCACCGGTCTCTTTTCGGCCATACAAACGTCCAGGAATGACACGGGTGTCGTTGACAACTATAATATCGGAAGGGCTAAGCAAGTTGACAATGTCAACAAAGGTACGGTGGGTCAGTTTTCCATCATCCCGATTCAAATGGAGCAATCGGGATCTATCCCTTTCTACAACCGGTGTTTGGGCAATCAACCCCTCCGGCAAGTGATAATCATAATCATCGAGAGTATACATAATTATAGTTCATCAAAGAAATTTGAAGCTGCTTTTCTGCCACAGGAGAACCACAATCACAACATATTTTTACCTCTGTACCCTCTTGTCACCAAATCTTTTAAAAAATGATTTTCATTTATAAAAAATATCTTGACAGAGGATTGACAGCCATTTTAAAGAGGCAAAGCATAACATTGTTACTCTTAAGCCCAAAAAACATGTTATCATATATTATTTTTTATTGTTATCTCAATTAGATAATAATATTTTAAGCAATTAATCAGTTTTGTTGCTCAAAAGTTTGGCAAAATTAACTATTTAATTTAATTAAACAAAGTAAATTACCATTTTTGTAACGACTCCTATGGTCCATCAGCAACGCAACAATATTGGCACAACTATAACAATGTTCACACCATTGAAACCCGAAGTACATAAACGGCTGGAACAGGCTGTTTTAGATATTTTCTCCCATTCCGATTTCCATAAGGCCAATATTCGTGACGTGGCAAATCGGGCGGGCGTCAGCTTCTCCACCATTTATAAGCATTACGGGTCGAAAGAGCGTCTGGTTTTTGCTTTTGTGGATGTCTGGTTGGGAAAATTGACAGACCGCATTTACGACCATCTTCAGGGAATAGAAGACCTGAGAGAAAAAATGCGTAAGGTACTTTGGCTCCAACTGGACTATTACGAACGCAACCAGGGATTTGCAAAGATCATCTTTATGACCCTTCCCATGAACACCTGGATGAACGACGAAACGTTCAAACAAAAGAAAATGATTAACATGTACCTTGAGGTGATGCGGAAAGGTCAAAAAGAGGGACAGCTCAATCCTCATGTGCGTGCAGGTATTTTACTGGACTTCATGCTAGGATCCGTACAACGCGCCTTCACCATGTGGATCTGCCGTGGGCATAAGGGACAATTGACCGATCAGGCAACCACCCTTTTTGAAATGATTTGGAGGGCCATCTCCAACCCGGAAAATGATGGCTTATAGATAATTTTACGTAAAATAGAGTCATAACTATATTGGCGGCTGTAGGGGGGGCTTACACCGCCGGTTGGTATGGAACAATCGGATTAAAAAAACAAAGGAGTGCAGCATGTCAGAACATCCCGATCTGCAGAATTGGAAAAAGTTGGCCACCAAACAGCTCCGGGGAAAACCCCTGGAAGATTTGACGTGGAAGACACCTGAAGGAATCAATGTTAATCCTCTATACACAGCCGAAGACATTGAAGGGCTGCCTCATGAGAACACCCTGCCCGGATTCGCTCCTTATGTTCGCGGTCCCATGGCCACCATGTATGCAGGGCGCCCGTGGACAATCCGCCAGTACGCCGGATTCTCCACTGCCAAAGAATCCAACGCTTTTTACCGCCGCAATCTGGCAGGCGGTCAAAAGGGCCTTTCCGTGGCATTCGACCTGGCCACACATCGCGGGTATGACTCGGACCATCCCCGGGTGATGGGTGATGTAGGTAAGGCCGGTGTCGCCATCGACTCGGTGGAAGACATGAAAGTACTGTTCGATCAAATTCCGCTGGATAAAATGAGCGTCTCCATGACCATGAACGGTGCGGTGTTGCCCATCTTGGCCGGCTATATCGTGGCTGCGGAAGAACAGGGCGTCAAACCGGAACAGCTTGCCGGCACCATCCAGAACGACATTTTGAAAGAGTACCTGACTCGTAACACCTACATCTATCCACCCACACCATCCATGCGCATCGTTTCGGATATCATCGCTTTCTGCTCCAGCAACATGCCGAAATTCAACACGGTAAGCATCAGCGGTTACCATATGATGGAAGCCGGTGCCAACAGCGTGCTCCAAACCGCTTTTACTTTGGCGGACGGTCTGGAATATGTCCGTGCAGCCATAGGTGCAGGCCTGGATATCGATGCCTTTGCCCCGCGGCTCAGCTTCTTTTTTGGCGTTGGTATCAACTTTTTCATGGAAATCGCCATGCTGCGGGCTGCCCGTTTTCTGTGGAATGACCTGATCAAGCCCTTCAACCCGAAAAATCCCAAGTCATCCATGCTGCGAACCCATGTTCAGACCTCGGGTTGGAGCCTCACCGAGCAGGATCCGTACAATAATGTCATCCGCACCACACTGGAAGCGCTGGCTGCAGTGCTGGGCGGCACCCAGAGCCTGCACACCAACTCCTTAGACGAAGCTGTCGGCCTTCCCACAGATTTTTCCGCACGCATCGCCAGAAACACCCAAATCATTATTCAGGAAGAATCCCAGGTGTGCAACACCATCGATCCACTGGGCGGTTCTTACTACATTGAATCACTCACAGGCAGTATCATAAAGGAAGCAAGAAAAATCATCGATGAAGTGGAAGGATTGGGCGGCATGGCCAAGGCCATTGAAACCGGCATGCCCAAGATGCGCATCGAAGAGTCGGCTGCTCGCAAGCAAGCCCGCATCGACCAGGGATTGGATGTCATCGTCGGCGTCAACAAATACAAGGTCGAAAATGACTCTCCCATGGATGTCCTGGAAATCTCTGAAGCCGTGCGTGAGGAACAGATAAAAATGATCGAAAAACTTAAAGCCGAGCGTGACGATGCCGCCGTGCGCAGCGCCCTCAATGGGGTCACCCAAGCAGCTGAAAACAGTGACAACCTGCTGGCCGCCAGCATCGATGCGATGCGCACCCGGGCAACCGTTGGCGAAATATCCGACGCCATGGAAAAGGTTTTCGGCCGCTTTGTTGCCACTACACAATGTATCTCCGGCATTTACGCCTCTGAATTCTCGGACAATGAAGTGATTGAAGCCCTCCGTAAACGGACCACGGATTTCATGGAAACTGAGGGTCGTCGGCCACGCATCCTGCTCACCAAAATGGGCCAGGACGGTCATGACCGCGGTATAAAAGTCGTTGCGACCGCATTTGCCGATCTTGGATTCGATGTGGATATCAGCCCCATGTTCCAGACACCGGAGGAAGCAGCCAAAATGGCCGTGGAAAACGATGTTCACTTAGTTGGTGCCTCCAGCCTGGCCGCAGGTCACAAAACACTGGTACCCCAACTGATCAGTGCGTTGAAGGAGGCGGGCGGTGAAGAGATTCAGGTAATTGTCGGTGGTGTTATACCTCCCGGAGATTATGATTACCTTTACGAGGCCGGTGCTGTTGGTGTGTTCGGTCCAGGGACGCCCATTACCGAATCGGCCAATAAAGTGCTCAACACTTTGGAAAACCGGAAATAACAAATGGGAGGAAACGACCCCCTATATTATATCGATGGCCTGCGATCCGGTAACCGCCGGATCCTGGCCAAAACCATCACCCTGATCGAGAGTATTCATCCTGCCCACCGGCAATTGAGCAGAAAGATTGTGGACGGCGTGGCTCCTTATACGGGAAAAGCGGTACGCCTCGGCATCACTGGTGTGCCCGGTGTAGGAAAAAGCACTTCCATAGAAAGCTTCGGCATGATGCTGGTGGAACAGAGCCTTCGCGTAGCAGTATTGGCGGTGGATCCCTCCAGCACCCGCAGCGGTGGAAGCATAATGGCTGATAAAACCCGGATGGAAAAACTATCTGTGGCACCGAACGCCTTTATCCGCCCATCGCCTTCCGGCGGCACCCTGGGCGGTGTTGCCCGTATGACCCGGGAGACCCTTTTGGTGTGCGAAGCGGCAGGTTTCGATGTGATTATAGTAGAGACCGTGGGCGTAGGCCAGTCCGAAACCACGGTTGCCTCCATGGTGGATTTCTTCCTGGTGCTCATGCTTGCCGGGGCCGGAGATGAACTTCAAGGGATTAAGAAAGGTGTGCTGGAGCTTGCCGACGCGGTTGCAATCAACAAAGCTGACGGTGACAACATTGAAAAAGCGGAAAAAGCACGGCAATCCTATGAAATCGCCCTGCATTTATTGAACCCGGTGAGCCCCACCTGGTCTCCGCCCGTTCTGACCTGCAGCGCACTGACCATGAACGGGGTGGATACGCTTTGGGAAACTATTCAGAATCATCGGCAAAAATTATCGGCCACCGGTGAGCTGGAGAAAAACCGCCGCCGTCAGGCCCTGGCCTGGATGTGGTCCAGGATTGAAGACGGACTTAAAGATCGCTTTTTCAACAACCCGACCGTAAAAATGCACTTACGGGATGTTGAGGCCTCCGTGGAGCGGGGAGAACTTTCTCCCATAATCGGGGCTGAATCCCTTCTTTTTTTACTTGACAACAATTGTTGAGTCTATAAAGGTTACTCTTTTTTAAACGTACGCTCGTATTCTACAAAGTGAAAGGAATAAGATATGGGTATTGTGAAGGACAAATTGGAGGATCTCAAAGCCCGTGAGGCACAAGCGCTCAAGATGGGTGGTGAGAAGCTGGTTGCCAAACACACTAAAAACGGCAAGCTGACCGCCCGCCAACGAATGTTTGTACTCTTCGACAAAGGAACCTTTCGCGAGGTGGACATGTTCGTCAAGCATCGCTGCGTGAATTTCGGCATGGAAAAAGTCGAAATCCCCTCCGATGGTGTCATTACCGGACATGGAATGGTGGATGGCCGCCCCGTCTTCGCATTCGCCCAGGATTTTACCTCCCGGGCGGGCAGCCTCGGCGAGATGCATGCGAAAAAGATCTGTAAGGTTATGGACATGGCCCTAAAAGCAGGTGTTCCCTTTATCGGCCTCAATGATTCCGGCGGCGCCCGCATCCAGGAAGGTGTGGACGCACTTTCCGGCTATGGTCAGATTTTCTTCCGCAACTCGGTGGCCTCCGGCGTTATTCCCCAGATTTCGGCCATCATGGGCCCCACAGCAGGCGGTGCCGTTTACTCCCCGGCCATGACCGATTTTATTTTTATGGTAAAGAACACCAGCTACATGTTCATTACCGGCCCGGAAGTCATAAAATCAGTTACCGGAGAAAAGATCAACTTCGAAGACCTTGGCGGCGCCATGGCTCACAATGAAAAAAGCGGCGTAGCCCAGTTTGCATGCGAGAGCGACGAAGACGCCATCGACCAGATCAAGCGTCTTCTCTCCTACCTGCCGTCCAACAACATGGAAGAACCGCCGGTCGTGGAGATGGGAGACGATCCCACACGTACCGACGAAGCCCTAAACGTAATTATTCCCGATAACCCCAACCAGTCCTATGACATGCGAGACGTCATTCGCAGCATTGTGGACAACGGCGACTTCTTCGAACCCCATAAGCACTTTGCCTGCAATATCCTTACGATATTGGCCCGGCTAAACGGACGCACCATCGGCATCATTGCCAACCAGCCCAATGTCATGGCCGGATGCCTGGACATCAATGCTTCGGACAAGGCAGCCCGGTTCATCCGCTTTTGCGACGCCTTCAATGTTCCGCTGCTTACCATAGCCGACGTTCCCGGTTACCTTCCAGGAAGCAATCAGGAGTGGGGAGGCATCATCCGCCACGGCGCAAAACTGTTGTGGTGCTATAGCGAAGCCACTGTTCCTAAGCTGCTTTTGGTAACCCGCAAAGACTACGGCGGATCCTACCTGGCCATGTGTTCCAAGGACCTGGGCGCAGACTTCGCCTTTGCCTGGCCCACAGCCGAAATAGCCGTGATGGGCGCCGGCGGTGCAGCTAATGTAATTCATCGCAAGGAAATCAATGCCGCCGACGATCCTGCGGAAAAGAGAAAAGAAAAAATCGCCGAGTACGAAAACCTCTTTTCCAATCCATACTGTGCCGCTGAAAGAGGATATATCGACACGCTTATCGAACCGGCGGAAACCAGGCCTCGCCTCATTGACGCCTTGGAAGTTATGTGCAGCAAAAGGGAGATCCGGCCGCCGAAAAAACACGGCAACATCCCATTGTAAAGGCCACCGACGGAAAACCTAACCGAATCGGAAAAAGGTGTGATTTATGGATGCAAATGAGAAAAAACAGGCTGCTGCCCTGGCTGCAGTTGCCATGTATATTCAGACCGAAGAGGAAGCGCTGGTCACGCCGCCGACACCGAAGCCGGAACCCCGCCGCTTTGATCAGGGCAACCTGTGGGGCCTTTCCGGTCGGCAGAGCATGATGAGCATGCGCAACCTCATGCAGATGAAAACCTTCAACCGCCTCCGCTGATGGATCGGCCAAGACGGACAGGGTACATTAAAAAAACCACAAAACTTCCACTTTTTTAGAGGAGACCCATACGATGAGTGACCACAATCAAGTGAAAATTACCGACATGAACTACGATGTAGACCGGCCGAAGGCGGAAAACCCGGTGAAAATCATGGATCTGAGCCTCCGTGACGGCCACCAGAGCCTGTTCGCCACCCGCGGACGCACAGAGGACATGATCCCGGTGGCCGAACTGATGGATCAGGTTGGCTTCTGGGCGGTAGAAACCTGGGGCGGCGCCACTTTCGACACCATGCATCGCTTCCTCAATGAAGACCCCTGGGAACGAATCCGGACTCTGAAACGCTATTTCAAAAAAACCCCCTTCTCCATGCTGCTGCGCGCCCAGAACCTGGTGGGTTACCGCAACTACGCAGACGACGTGGCCAACGCCTTCATGGACCGCGCCTGCGAAAACGGCATGGACATCTTCCGTACCTTCGACGCCTTGAACGACTACCGCAACTTCCAGACCGTGGTCCCCAAAATCAAGGAATACGGAAAGCACTTTCAAGGGTGTATCTGCTACACCATGACCGAACCTCGCCTGGGCGGTAAAGTGTACAACCTGGACTACTACGTTAACAAGGGCAAGGATCTGGAGAAAATGGGTGCTGACAGTATTTGCATCAAGGACATGGCCGGCCTTATCGCCCCTTACGATGCCTATGAGATCGTAAAAGCTCTCAAGGCTGCCGTAAAAGTACCGATCCACCTACACAGCCATTTCACATCGGGGATGTCTCCCATGAGCCACCTCAAGGCAATTGAAGCCGGCGTGGACATCATCGACACTTGCATGTCTCCCTACGCCTACCGGACCTCTCACGCCGCCGTCGAACCACTGGTCATGTCCTTGTTAGGCACCAATCGTGACACCGGGTTTAACATCAAACTGCTGGCCCGGATCAACACAATCTTTGAAAAAGAGATAATGCCAAAGTACAAACACCTGCTGGACGACTCCAAGATGTCCATCATCGACATCAACGTACTGCTGCACCAGACACCGGGCGGAATGCTCTCCAACCTGGTCAACCAGCTCCGTGAAATGGACGCCCTGGACAAAATCGACGCTGTCTACGAGGAATTGCCGAAAGTCCGCAAAGACCTCGGTCAGATTCCACTGGTTACCCCCACCAGCCAGATCGTGGGTATCCAGACCGTCAACAACGTACTCTTCGACACCCCCGAAGAACGTTATAAAATGATCACCGGCCAGGTCAAAGACCTGTGCTACGGCCTGTACGGCAAGACTGCGGTTCCCATCAACAAGGAAGTTCAGGAAAAAGCCCTCAAAGGATATGATCGCGGCGAAAAACCTATCACATGCCGTCCCGCCGAGGTACTGGAACCGGAAATGGAAAAAGCCAAGGAAGAAATCGGCGATCTGGCCGTTGATATGGATGACCTGGTCCTATATTCCATCTACCCGGTTACCGGTAAAAAGTTCCTCAAGTGGAAATACGGCAAGGAAGAGCCGCCGGCATCGGTGAAAGCCATCACCATGGAAGAAGTGAAAGCCAAAGACGAACTGATCAAAAAAGCCAAAGCCGGCGAACTTGTGGAAAAGAAAAAAGACGCTCCAGCCAAGGGTGAAAACACAAGGACGTTCAACGTTTTCGTAGACAACGAGTACTTCGAAGTGGGCGTGGACGAAGTGGGTGGAAGTTCGATTTTGAAATACGTCCAGCAGCTTCAGGTTTCCGGCGGAGCTCCGGCTGACGCAACCGTACCTGTTGCTCCGGTTGCCCCGGCTCTCGCAGCTGCACCAACTCTCGCAGCTGCACCAGCTCCAGTAGCAGCACCGGCTCCAGTAGCAGCCCCTGCTCCCGCAGCCGCACCAACTCCAGCAGCTGCACCGGCCCCTGCAGCTGCACCGGCTCAGGTTGCCGACACAGACGGAACTCCCTTGCTCGCCCCCATGCCCGGTATGATCGTCAAGTACGAAAAGAATGTCGGCGATTCGGTCAGCGAGGGTGAAACCGTTGTGATCCTGGAAGCCATGAAGATGGAAAACGCACTGGCCGCACCGACTAACGGCACCGTTAAAGCCATCAACTATGGCTCAGGTGATTCAGTGGCCAAGGGTGATGTACTCTGTGTAATCGGATAAATGCAACTCAGCATATGAGCATGTTCGCAATTCTTCATTAAACGACCATGCTCATTTTTTTTAATTAAAGGAGAAAGAGGCCCATCCATGAAGATTCATGAATACCAAGCCAAAGAACTGTTCCGCAAAAACGGTGTAGCCGTTCCGGACGGACAAGTCGCCTTTACCGTTGACGAAGCCAAGGCGGTTGCAGACAAACTCGGCGCCTACCCGATAGTGGTCAAAGCACAAATCCACGCCGGTGGACGCGGTCTGGGCGGCGGTGTCAAGGTTGCCAAAACAACAGATGAATTCAACGAATACGCCAACAGCATCCTGGGGATGAACCTGGTC
>DAOWNV010000254.1 GCA_030642405.1 Desulfosarcina sp. | reverse complement strand
CTGGGAGGGATCATGCCTGTCTGGGAAAGGTTGAAGGCATGTCGTCACCTGGTGATCGTTGCCTGCGGAACGTCCTACTATTCCGGTTGTGTCGGCAGATATGTCTTTGAAAAACTGACAGACATTGATGTGGAGGTGGAAGTGGCCTCTGAGTTTCGTTACCGGAAGCTGAATTTTCCGTCCAATACGTTTATTATTGCCCTTAGTCAATCAGGCGAAACCGCTGATACGCTTGCTGCAATCAGGGAGGCAAAGCGAAAGGATGCGAGTCTGTTGGGCATTGTCAATGTTGTCGGCAGTTCCATTTCCAGGGAGACGGAAGCCGGCATTTATAATCATGCCGGACCGGAAATCGGAGTGGCATCCACCAAGATCTTTACATCGCAGTTGACCATCCTGACATTGCTGGCCATTTTGTTGGGTAGACATCAGCACCTGTCTCTCACCGAAGGTGTTGAGGCGATCCGGGCGATCCGGGCTCTGCCGGATCAGATCAGGGCCGTGCTTGCCCAGAACAACCACATTCAGGCCATTGCAGAAAAATATTACAAAAACAGCAATTGGCTTTTTCTTGGAAGAAAGTTTAACTATCCGATTGCCATGGAAGGGGCATTAAAACTGAAAGAAGTTTCTTACATCCATGCGGAAGGCTATGCTGCAGGCGAAATGAAACATGGCCCGATCGCCCTCATTAATCCGGATATGCCCACGGTTGCCATTGTTCCCAAAGATGATATGTATGATAAAATGATCAGTAACATCAATGAGATTAAGAGTCGTAGAGGGCCGGTGATCGCCATTGCCACGCAGGGGGATGAACGGGTCAGGGAGATGGTGGATGAGTTGATCGAGATTCCTCCTTCCCTGGATTATCTGAACCCGATTCTCTCTGTGATTCCCTGCCAGCTTCTGGCATACTATTGTGCCTTTTTTCTAAAGCGTGATATTGATAAACCCAGGAACCTGGCAAAGAGTGTTACCGTAGAGTAGTGTAAAGGCCGTGTAAAAGGAGAATGAATCGATGTCGGATCTTGAAGAGATTTTTGCGCGCATAGACGGTTACGGGAATCAAGTCGTTCAAATTCAATCGGCGCTTACATGCAGAGTCGCTATGGGTCCTGAAAACGGGGGGACGGGTGAACATGAAAAGGCGAGTTTTGTCAGAGGGTTGCTGGATGCAATGGACCCGGATGTCCTGGAGGAACTCAGGGCCCCCGATGAAAGGGCCCAGGACGGTTACCGGCCGAATCTGGTGGCGAAATG
Source organism: Desulfosarcina sp. (assembly GCA_030642405.1). Lineage (GTDB taxonomy): Bacteria > Desulfobacterota > Desulfobacteria > Desulfobacterales > Desulfosarcinaceae > Desulfosarcina. The sequence continues at coordinate 2,949 of DAOWNV010000254.1, read as the reverse complement.
GGATGGAGACCCGTCGGAACCCACCGTGTGGGTCCTCAGCCATCTGGATGTTGTTCCGCCCGGTGATCCGGATCTGTGGCTCAGTGATCCGTTTGAGATCAAGGTGGAAGGGGATCGGATTATCGGTCGGGGGGTTGAAGACAATCAACATGGATTTGTCAGTTCCTATCTTGCACTGAAATCGATTATGGATTCCGGACAAAAGACAAAAAGACCGGTTGGGTTGGCCGCTGTAGCGGATGAGGAGACCGGTTCCCGTTACGGACTGCAGTATGTACTGGCCCATTACAACGCGTTTTTTGATAAAAAGGATCTGATTATCGTTCCCGACGGCGGGAATGAAGACGGCACGATGATCGAGGTGGCGGAAAAATCTATGCTGTGGCTGAAGTTTACGGTTACAGGGAAACAATGTCATGCCAGTACGCCCGGGAAAGGGAAAAACAGTCTGGTGGGTGCGGCCCGAATGATTCTTGCGCTGGAAAAATTAAAAGGACAGTTTGATCTATGCGATAAACTATTCAGGCCTGATCTGTCTACTTTTGCACCGACGAAAATAGAGGCCAATGTCCCCAACATCAACACAATACCCGGCAGGGATGTTTTCTATTTGGATTGTCGGTTGCTCCCGCAGTATGGCGGTGATGAAGTCCTTGCCGCCAGCCGGGAGATAGCTGAGGAAATTGGGAGCGAGCATGGACTCCGGATTGAAGTGGAGACTGTCCATCGGGAAGATGCAGCTGAACCCACACCGCTTGATGCGCCCGTGGTTCAGTCCCTTAAGCGGGCGATCAAAAAGGTGAGTGGAAAAGACGCGGAACCGGTCGGCATAGGTGGGGGGACGGTTGCGGCATTTTTTCGAAAGGTCGGATTGCCTGCTGCCGTATGGTGCACCATGTGTGATACCCCGCATCAACCCAATGAGTATGCACTGATCTCCAATATCATTACAGACGCCAAGATCTTTGCATGTCTGTATATGGGAGAGGAGTGATAATAGGGGACAGACTACAGGGATTAGGGGTCAGGTAAAAGACAAAACTAAGAAGATAAACATCGAACATCGAACGTCCAACATCGAATAAAGCAGGGATATGGTGAAAGACCATGATCGGTGATCAGGTTGCAGGGATCAGGGCCAGGTAAAAGACTGTAATTGGTGATCGGTGATTAGGGGTCAGGGTTTAAAGCTTATGATCCGTTTACATGCCGCCGTTTCAACTTTTTAACCTTGCTCGATCAACCTGGGCTGTAATTGTCCGCCAAGGGCGCACCACCATTCGATATTCAGATTTAATAATTGGGTCAAAATTGATTTTTCCCTGTGCCTGACAACCGATTGCCGGTCACTGATCACCGTTTTGCCCTGACCCCTGTAACCTGCCTTTGGGGACGCGGAAAAAAATCATCCCAATCAGCCACCGATATTATTGTGAATAACCACTATTTTCTTCACAAATTTAATACCCTGCCATCTTATCGACAACAGTAATGAGGGTCTAAAGGCCATCGATTTGTCAAAAACCTTATCGACTTCTTGTCCACCGGTTTTGAACCGATTGTACAAAGCAAATAAAATAGACCGAGCAAAAACTCATAGAGGTTTTGTTTGCCTCTCGATTGACAGCACTATTAAAAGACGGCAAGTTTCCGGCATTGAAAAAGTGCAAGGCCTACAGCGTCCATCTGACACAGATACGATTACTATTCTGGTAGAATTCATTCGGAATCCTAATCGTACACTTGAAGAACTTGCCTCGCATCTTTTAATTTGGAAAAAAAATCCCAAAGAAGCCGAAAAAAACTATCATGCACTGAGAGATGGAATAGAAATATCTGTCAGTCGTTGGGATGATTTATTTTTTCCACGTCCTATAATTATTTTCTTTTTCAGAATGAACCTTTTTTAAATAACCCTGTACCAATTATACAGATAGTCGTGAAAAGAGCGGGGGCTGGCTGTACGGCCTCTTGTGCTGGCTTGCCATAAACCAATCACAACATTCAAAAAAGGAGACATTCCAATGTTCAGAAAATTTATTTTATTGATATCAATGGGTTTGATGCTTTCGGGCTGGTTTTCGGCCTCCTTTGCTGCCGAAAGTCGCGCAATCAAAGCCGACGAGATTCGTAATGTGCGAAAGGCTCCGCAAACCAAGACGCAGATAAATAAGCAACACATTGAGACGCTCAAGCCGGATCTTATCATCATAGATATGAGCATTACCCCTGCAAACCCAAAAAAAGGGCAAACGGCGATATTCACCGCAAAAGTTCTCAACAAAGGGTTGGTGGACTCCCCGTGGCATCAAGCCGCTATCCGAGTGGGGGGTGACACGTATTCACCCCCCATTTCTGTCCACGTGCTGGCTCCCAACGCGTCAAAGCAAATTGCCCGGCAAGTTACGATAAACCGACCCGGCAAATTTCGAGTGACGTTTATCGCAGATGCATCCGGTGGTGTGACTGAAAGCAATGAAAACAATAATTCGAAATATCTGGATTTTATGGTCGAAGACATGCTGCCCGATCTTACCCTTGTGGATCCCGAGTTCTCTCCTGCAAATCCAAAGGTCGGTGATACTGTCCTGGTGGAGGCGACCGCCAAGAATATCGGGGATTATACTGCGGGTTCTTACCATAACGGCATTCGTGTCGGTGGCCAGAGTCAGCCAACAGTAATCGGATCTTGTGACTACCTGCACGTCGGCGGCACACCACACATCATCGGCCGGCAGTGGCACCCCACCCAACCCGGAACTTACATCGTGCGATTGTACATAGATGTAAACGATGAAGTCGAGGAACACCAAGAGAACAACAATATGGTCAGTTTTACCATCACGGTTTCCCCGTAACTTCGATTCATACAGGCTACCCACCACACAAGCGATTGGTGCGGCAATTAAACATAGGGGACCAGAGGGATGTTGGGATCAGCGGTACATT
>DAOWNV010000080.1 GCA_030642405.1 Desulfosarcina sp. | reverse complement strand
AGCGAGGTTGTCGTTGATCAGCCGCTTGCCTTTGAAACGGTGGATATTCATCGTCAGGTTCACTTAAAAGACCTGGCCTCGCCTTTGGGTACTTCACCGGACACGCTAAAGCGCTTGAATCCGGAACTTCGTTACCAACTTCTGCCTCCTGAAACATACACGATCAGGGTGCCTGTGGGAAAAAAAGATTTGCTGCTTGCATCCATCGACCAGGTTCCACTATCCGCTCCTCCTCGAAACGAATTCGTCTACCACCGTGTAAAAAGAGGAGAAACGTTGTCGACCATTGCCAAGCGTTACCATTCCAGTGTAAAAAAAATCATGTGGGCTAATAACTTGAAGCGATCCAGCTACATCGTCGCAGGAAAAAAGCTGAAAGTTCCTCTACGTGGAACAGTCGTGACGCCAATCCGCACCACCTCAGTATCAGGCAAACAATGGCACGGCAAACATGTGGTAAAAAGCGGAGATTCATTATGGATTATTGCCAAGCGATACAATACGACGACCGGTAACATTCAGGAGATGAACGGGCTGAAAACATCCAGGCTGATGATCAATCAGGTGTTGAAAGTTCCCTCGCATAAAAGTGTTATACAGGACTTGGCAATGGTTTCAGGAAGTTACCATGTGCGAACTGGTGACAGCCCGTACGTCATCGCTCGCAAGCACGGTATGTCGCTCGACCATTTTCTGAAAATCAATAATCTTACGTCCCGCAGCACTATTTATCCCGGTCAGTCGGTAAAAATCGAGTAGGTCGAAAAAAGCCACATTTCCAACTGATTCGTAAAAAGCCCGAGATGAGGGTTTGCGAATCCCGCGGAGCGAGTCGTACATGAAAATACGTTGCAGTAACAAGTGGTAGAGCATAACGCAGACATCGGGTTATATACGAATCGGTTAATCTTTGTAAGCGTCCAACGCCTTATGCAATGTTTTTACAGCCAATTGGATGCAGTGGTGTTTTTTTACCGGGATCTCCTCCAGCACCTTAAAAACAATGCCGTCATCAATGGATCTCGCGTACTCCAGATCCTTTCCTTTAATCAGGTCAACCACCGCCATGGCGGCCGAGACAGCACCTGCGCAGCCCATCACCTGGTATTTTGCATCTCCGACGACACCGTTGTTCATCTTGATATAGATTCCCATGGTATCGCCACAGGTACCGGTCATTTCCGAGGTTATGTCCGCATCGGGAATTTGGCCCATATGCGGTTTGGTGATATAATAATCAATAGCCGTTTTGGAATAACCAGACGCTTTCAGCATCTCTTCGATCGATGCGGTATCCGCCTGCGGTGCAGCTTGGATCTCAGTCATAGCCTGTCCCTTTGAAATCGTAGAAATCGTTGCCGTTACAAGAGAGGACGAATAAAACTTTCCGTTCTCGGTGTCAAGGATTGGAATAATTTTTTCATAACGCCAAGGTGGGGTAATCCGATGAAAAGCCGAAAGATCGTTGTTTTGGTATTGTTATCACTTGTTCTAACGGGATGCAGCAGTTCTCCCCCCCCATCCAAAGTTACCTGGATGGCACAACCTGAATTTGCTGAAGCAAATAATAGATCGTTCAGGATAAAAATAGAGCCACAAAAAGGCGAATATCCATACTATGCCCATTTTTCCCTCACAATAAAAAATACGGGGGATTCCGCTCTGAGCATCGACTGGAACCAAAGCCGCTATCTGTTTAACGGTAAACCACAAGGGATGTTTGTGTTTGAAGGGATAAATCCGGAAGCGGTCAAATCCGCCACAATACCGTTGGAAACCATTTCATCCGGATCTGCGTACTCTCGTCAAATCATGCCTTTACGGCTGGTTGCCTGGCGCCCGATCAAGGAGAAAACGATGGAAAATCGCAGCATTTTGCCGGGAATGTTTCCGGAAGGGGAGAACGGCATTCGGTTGGTAATGCGGTATGGTGAAAAACAGGTTGATATTCACCTGTCGGTTCGTGTTTTTAAAGAAAGTCATAGGTAGTGTCCGTCTATAACACCAAAAGCGTAACCACTTGACGCTCCTTTTATGCCGCCAAACGCTTGCGTTCCCGATTCAAAACCTGGTGACCGATACGCGTTACCAGCTTTATCCCGAGTCCCCCTTCGTCCTTTCGAATCACTCTTCCGGCAATATTTATTGAGGCCTGTCCGGGAAAATCAATGGAGCCACGGACAATTCGCTTCCCTATCTTATCATCCGTTTCCAGGCGCATGCCGGTACTACTTAGGTCTAAAATAGGAATCAACCGGTTGTCCACGGTTAGGTTAGGACGCTGGTCAATGGGATACACAAGCCGAGAATAGCGCCTTCTTTCACCTTCCGGGCCGATCTCTTCCATGAAATGATCTTGCACGTCTGTTTCTGAATTTGGTTTGTGGCTATAACTGTCGGCAAACACTTCGATATTCTGCATTTCAGAAAGTACGTGCTCTCGATCCACCTCATCCCCGGAACCTTCTGTCGGCAAGACAAACAGAGGGTCATTGTGTATCTCATCCGGGCAATAAGCAGCCAGCTCGTGATCTTGTCTTTCAATCGCCGCCGTCGTTTCCCGGAACATCTGCATACAATTGCGAGTTTCCAGCAACTTGTGCTCCAGTGCTTTTAAACGGGCCATCTCCATTTCCAATCGGTCCTCAGCACAAACCTCTTCGGCTGCGGCCGTTTCCTCCGATTTCTTTACCCGAATGACTTGCTCTCTGACTTTGTCCGCCTGAATTTTAGCCTCATCTGCGGCTTTCCTCGCCGTATCAGCTTTTTTTCGAGCCCTTTCTGCAATGATATCGGCAGCCTTCATAGCTTTTTTGGCTTCAACATCTAAAAGCAGTGCACGAATTTTAGCCGACTTCGCGGATATCATGGTGGTCAGATTTGTTTGTTTTGCCAAATCAACTTTTTGATTCGCTCTTTCCAAATCACCTTTAGCAGAAACAACCGCACGTTGAGCGCTTGGCAACGCGGATTCAGTTTCACGCATGCGACGTGATGTAATCGAAATCGCCTCTTCGACAGTACGGCTATTCACATGACAACGGTCTTTCTCTTTTCTGTAATGTATGTTCTGATCCGACTCTGCAGGCAAGGAGGCAGACAGTTGCATATCCGACGATCCAGTATCATCAGCAATCAATGTCATTAAGTTGGAAGGCCCCATTTCCGACTCGTATAGGGAATCTTTTTCGGAAAGGTAAGCAACTGCAGTTTCATAGGCACATGTTAGCATTTCAATGTCGTCACGGAGATCGCCCGATCGCTCCACATCAGGATCTTGGTAAAACTTGTTTATTTTTTCGTAAAGCTCGTCATAGGCCTGCTTGGCATCTTCAATAGAAGCATCCGGCATTAAATTTAGCAGCCTTACGCTTGCTTCCAGTCCCATGTCATCTTTTCCTTTGAGAAAAAGCATAGCAGCTTTCAATGAGGTTAATGTTTCTTTAAATGGTGTAACGGTTCCATGAATTTGCTAACAAGTTTCATGCCATATTATCGAACATTTCACCAAAGTTGCGCATGTACCAATACTTGAAATAAAAACCGCAGCTTTGATAGATCCTTCACTATAATATCCAATAGTTACAATACATACCATAGCCATTTTCAGTTTTTTTAACGAATCTGCATACTGGAGCGCATCAGAACCGGCCTCGCTGGGGCGTCAAATTCATGGCGAGGGAGTCAAAAACAAAAACGACTCATTTTGCCGGAAAAAAGCTATGTTTTATTGACAACGGACAGACCTATTGTTAGTCAACACAGCCCAGTAGGTTCCTACCATACCTTTTGCTCGTCAACATGATTGGCTACCGCTAAAAATAAGGATTTGGGTACCAATGAAAAAGCTATTGATTCGTGCAGAAGATAAAAATCGCTGGGAGCGCCGGGCACCCATAGTTCCTGATGATCTCTCCCGGATAATCCAATCCACCGGTGTCACTGCCTTTGTTGAGCACTCGGAAAAGCGATTTTTTAAAGAGTGCCAATATAATGCAGCAGGTGCGAAAACATGCATCGGAATAGATCAAGGGGATATCATTCTGGGGGTGAAAGAAATTCCCGTCGAAAAAATAGTAGGAGGAAAAACCTACCTCTTTTTTTCCCATACCACCAAGGGGCAAAAAAACAACATGGTCCTTTTGCAAAAAATCATCGACTCGGGATCTACCCTTATCGATTATGAAAAGATTACCGACAAAGATGGCCGCCGTCTGATCTATTTCGGCCCCTTTGCAGGTGACGCAGGTGCCATCGATATTCTTTCACTTATGGGTGAACACTGGGACGACAAAGGGATCACCACTGCTTTATCCTCTATCAAACGTGCTCACGCGTATGATTCGGTTGAAGTGGCCAAAAAGCATGTGACCGACATTGGGGAAAAGATTCGGGAGGATGGTTTTCCGGGGCAATTGAGTCCTTTTACAATAGGTATTTTAGGATACGGAAATGTCTCTACCGGTGCCCAGCGAATATTCGATTGCTTGCCTACAAAGCGCATCGCAGCATCCGATCTCAGTGCTTTTATTGAAAGCGGGAGCGCTGACCGCCACACCGTATATGTTACTGTTTTTAAAGAAAACGACCTGGTTTGCCCCAAGGCACAAAAAGAACGCTTCGACCTGCAAACCTACTATGATAATCCGGACCGGTACGAAAGCCGCTTCGAACAGTTTCTGCCTTATTTAACCCTGCTGGTCAATGCAGTCTACTGGGAAGCACGCTATCCCAGGTTTGTCACATGGGCAGGATTGAAGAAACTGGTCGAAACATCACAAGCGGTCAAACTCAGCGGTATTGCCGACATCAGTTGCGACATCAGCGGAGCCGTCGAATGCAACGTCAAATCAACCGACAGCGACATGCCGGCCTATCGGGTGGACCCGGTAACAAAAACCATTTCGGATGGACACATAGGAGATGGCATCGTAATGCTATCAGTTGACAACCTCCCCTGCGAACTGCCCAATGACGCTTCGACATTCTTTAGCAACCAGCTCGAACCCTTTGTACCCAGCTTGCTGAAAGCCGACTACGAAAGCAGCCTGGATGCCTCGGGCCTACCCCCTGAGATCAAAAAGGCAGTCATCGTCTATAATGGCAAACTGACCCCGACCTACGAATACCTCAACAAGCACCTGAGCCTGGGTCACAGTATCTGACTCAAAAATAACTTTGTCCGGTCATGGGTGGGATCGGTGAAAAAATGTTCCGGTGTCCCCTCCTCCACGATGGCGCCCGCATCCATAAAAATAACACGGTCGGCGACTTCACGGGCAAACCCCATTTCATGTGTCACCACCACCATGGTCATCCCTTCACGGGCCAGAGTCTTCATTACATCAAGCACCTCGCCGATCATCTCAGGGTCCAGGGCCGATGTGGGTTCGTCGAACAGCATCACCTTGGGCTCCATGGCAAGGGCCCGGGCAATGGCAACCCGCTGCTGTTGACCACCGGAGAGCTGATCGGGATATACATTGATTTTGTCGCTGATGCCCACCTTTTCGAGCAATGCCATGGCCTTTTCATGAGCGTCCCCGGAAGAGCGTTTGCGAACAACTTTTTGGGCCAGGGTAACGTTTTCCAACACCGTTTTATGGGGAAAGAGGTTGAAAGACTGGAACACCATCCCCACTTCCATCCGAACCTTGTTGATATCAGTCTTCTGGTTTAAAATGTCGATGCCATCGATAAAGATATGGCCACTGGTGGCATGCTCCAACCTGTTGAGACATCGTAAAAATGTACTTTTCCCAGATCCTGACGGACCGATGACCACGACCACTTCACCAGCAGCAATATCGGCTGTAACATCGACCAGCGCGTTGATCTCATGGGGTACGTAAAAAGTCTTATATACGTTTTTTGCCTGTATCATGATGTTGCCATCCTTTTCTCAAGATACTGCACGTACATGGAAAGGGAAAAAGTAAGTACCAGGTACAAAAGTCCTAAAATAATATAAATTTCAAAAGGTTGAAGCGTTGCGGTTACAGCTTCCCTTGCCGCTTTGGTCACTTCCCGAATGGCAATAATCCCCAATAGTGAAGAATCCTTGATCAGGCTAATGAACTGTCCGGCGAGGGGGGGAAGGATTTGTCGCAGGGCCTGGGGGAGAATGATGTGACGCATTGACTGGGCGTAGTTCATACCCAGGGAGCGGGCCGCTTCCGTCTGTCCACGATGAATGGATTGGATGCCGGCCCGAACGATTTCCGAAACATAGGCACCGGAAAAACAGGCCAAAGAGGCGATACCGTACCAGATCGCCGGAACCTGCCCCAAACCATAGGAATAGAAGAAGTCATTGATCAAGGTCCCCAAAACAAAGTACCAGATCAGAATCTGCACCATCAGCGGCGACCCCCTGATCAGTTCAACATAAATCATGGCGGTCCATCGAAGAGCCGGATTGTCGGAAATGCGCATCAAGCCGCTGATGATACCGATAATAACTCCCAGTATCGTTGCCATAACACTGATCTTCAGCGTAATCCACAGCCCGATAACCAACAGGCCGGCTTTCCATTTCTGGTACGTGGCCAGTGTATCGCCCGGAGAAATGAGATCCCCTTCGGAGACCTGCTGACTGTCAGCGGGAGCAGTGTAGATTTCTTCCTCTCCAATACCTTTTACCGTAATGATCACCTCCCCGCCATCCGTACGAATGGATGATACTTCACCGTCAATGGTGGATGTGACATCAATGTCGTCCTCATAGGCAAAATAAATGGGCGTCCGGTTCCATCGCCAATTGTATTTAATCTTCTGGGACGAATAGTAGAACAGGCCGATAAAAACCATGACACCTACGCAAAAAACCATGACCCACTTGTTGTAGCCAGGTGGTCGATCTGTTATCCGTTGGTTGTTTTCACCAATCATCGTAGAATCTTCTTCCTGCTGGAGTAAAGCTTCTTTTTGGTCGCCTGCCCTATGAGGGAACCGGTCGCGGTCTGTCCATTACGGTACAACACAGGCCGGCCGAAAAGAGTTCGGCCGGCCCGATATAATCATGGATGTCCATCAGACGGGACAATTACTGGAGTTCTTTTTGCCAGTCGGAACTCATGATCCATTTATTATATACTTTTTCATAGAACCCGTCTCCTTTGCTTTGCCGGAGAAAATTGTTCAAAAAGTTTAAAAAGTCCGGGTCGCCTTGATTTATGGCCCATGCCAAAGGCTCGTAGGTAAAGGGCTTATTCAGAAAAACCGTCTTGCCTTTGCCCTGGCTGGAATAAAGGATACCAATAAAGGGAAGATCGTACACAAGCGCATCCGCCTTACCGTTGATCACCTCCATGCCTCCTTCGGCCTCAGATTCAAACCCTTTGTAGGTGGCTTTGGGGATCATCCTTTTAATCGCCTGCTCTCCGGTGGTTCCCATACGGGAGGTGAGGATGTATTTCGGGTCGTTGAGGTCTTTGTATGATGTAACAGTCCCTTCGTGTTTTTTATTCAACAAGATGGCCTGTCCAACAACAATGTATGGATCGGAAAAAGCGACCTTTAGGTTTCTCTCCTGGGTAATGGTCATTCCACCCATGATAATGTCGAATTTGTCAGTAACCAGGGCTGGGATAATACCGTCCCATGACGTATTAACCGGGACGAACTTTACGCCCATGGATTTGGCCATCCGTTTTCCGAAATCGATATCGAAACCGATAAAATTCCCTTTTTTGTTTGTCATTTCAAAGGGCATATAGCCGGATTCAAACCCGACTCGCAGTTTACCCCGGTCCAGAATTTTCTGAATATGGGATTTTTTGGCAAGGTTGATGTCCGCGCCAAAGGCTGTTCCCATGCAAAAAGTCACCACTGTTGCAACTGCCAATACAATAAATAAACTTTTCTTCATTTGTACCTCCCCCTCAATGAATGGATTTGAACATAGGTTAACGGTCTCTACAGGTCTGAAAATAAAAGCATTTCCGAGGCCAAATGTCAATTGCCTTGACTTAACCCATCTCCCGGAGATAATAGTGCCTGTATATTGAACCAACTCGTATTCCCCTTTCCATCCAAATTCATTACTCAGTGTCTATCCAGGAGGACCGCGAATGCCGGAACCATCAACTATACGAATCGATAAACTGCTTGATAATCCAATGGTTGCCGATGCTATTGCCGATGAGAATCAAGAACTGAAGGAGAGAATTGCCTACCAGTCACCGATATGCAAGGTTTTTGAGAGCGACTGCACACGTCTTGCCGCCGACTTGCAATACCGGTTCGAGATAGATAGAGAAGCTAAACGGCAGCTGACAAACATAATTGACAACACCGTCCAGCGAATAGAGAGTGGCGACGGCGATGAAGGATTAAAAAAGAGGCATTCAGAAGCGCGCAACATCGGAATAGTCTTCTCCGGTGGCCCCGCTCCAGGTGGTCACAATGTAATTGCCGGTATATTCGACGCCGCTAAAAAAGCAAATCCCCAGTCAAAAATTTTCGGCTTTCTCATGGGACCCGACGGTATCATCGAGGCGGATTTCATTGAGCTAACCCGTGAGCGCGTTGACCGGTTCCGCAACGTTGGCGGATTTACCATGATCAAAACCGGGCGAACCAAAATCGACAACGAAACAAAGATGTCTTTATCCCGAGAAACTTGCAAAAGTATGGGAATCGATGCGCTGGTTGTTGTGGGAGGTGATGATTCAAACACCAATGCCGCCTTTCTTGCTCAGGAAATGTTCGAGGACAACATTCAAGTCATCGGTGTTCCTAAAACCATTGATGGCGACATTCAGGTACGCGATAAAAAAGGGAAAGTGCTGTGCGCCATGCCCTTCGGGTTTCACACAGCGGCCCGAGCCTTTTCCCAAGCCATTTCCAATTTGTGCACCGATGCCGGTTCAGATGTGAAATACTGGCATGTCTGCAAGGTAATGGGTCGCGTTGCCAGCCATCTGGCCCTAGAAGTCGCCTTGCAAACCCATGCCAACATGACCCTTATCGGTGAAGACCTTGCTGATTACATCGACTATTCCCGCCTGGATAAAGCCGAAAAAGATGGGGTTGTGGATTACACTGCCTATGGAATGACACTGCGGCACCTTTCCAGGATTGTCTGTGATGCCGTCATGGACCGCGCATCCGCAGGAAAAAACTATGGCGTTTTGGTGGTTCCCGAAGGCGTACTGGAATTCATCAACGAAATCCAGGTGTTCATCATCAAGCTCAACACCATTATCGCCAACTACAACAAGATTCATGACAGGGATTTTCACACAGACTTCCCCACACTGGACACCAAGCTGGAATATCTGCGGAGGCTGGTGCGCGGCATCCGGAAAGATGTCTCTTACAACGTCTGGAATGCCCGGGACGATGAGTTATTCAACGACATTCCGGCATTCTTTCAAGAGGGGCTGTTAACAGAACGGGACAACCACGGTAATTTCCAGTTTTCCCAGGTCAAAACGGAAAAAATCCTGTTGGACCTCGTAGAGGACTATTTAGGGATATTGAAAGAAAAGGGTCGGTATAAAATCGGCATCGATGATGCTCAGTTCACAAAAACAATGGAAAAAGAAGGTCTTGATCCTGAACTTTACGGACCGGTGATTTTCGATAACTGGAAAAAGGCCCAATTCCTAATGGTCAAAAAACCCATTATATCGAAGAAGACTCTGAAAACCGCCCTGGTCAAAGCAGGTTTTTTGAATGAAACGGATGACGCACCGCAACCCCTTGTCACGATCTTCGAACAATCCGTGCCAAAATTCAAGACCCAAACCCATTTCTACGGCTATGATGGCCGAGGAGCGGACCCTACCCGGTTCGATTGTATCTATACCTATAACTTAGGTCGAACGGTCTTCAGCCTGATCGCCGGCGGTGCAACGGGCCAGATGGCTGGGATCTTGAATCTGGAACAGGATTTTTCCCAATGGCAACCCATCGGCATTCCCATCGCCCCGCTGATGCACCTGGAAGAACGCAAGGGGAAACTTGAACTTGTATT
>DAOWNV010000245.1 GCA_030642405.1 Desulfosarcina sp. | reverse complement strand
GGTTTTGGAGACATGCGGTCCTTTGCTGCCTTGCTTGTTGAAATATGCGATGATTGCTTGGCAGGAAGAGGAGCAGCAACAGCAGGCGTTTTATTTGGTGTCGACACGATGACCGCGGCCAAGGCGGTGTTTGTCTTTGCTGGGTGATGTCACACTCTTTTTCGTTTGTTTTTTATACGTGGATACATCGTTAGTGTTTTTGGGTACCGGCTTTTCTTTGACAACGGTGCTTTTTGATTTTGGTTTTGGAACAGTACGTTGCTTTTTTGGTTGCTTGGGCGGCGATTTTTTAGGTTTCGCTACCGGTTTGGTTGTCATTACAGCAGACATCACAGCCATCGCCTGCAAAGACTTGTCAGGAATGACTACGTCGGTCTCTTTTTTTTCCACTGCTTTTCCGGACGAGGACGAGGGTTGAGCTAAAGAAACCGCAGTCTTGCCGTCGGCAACAATGGTCTTTTTTTCAGAAGAGTTGCTATTTTTCTTAACAACTGTCCTTTGTGCTGTTTCCTCCTTATGAATCTCGATTTTTGGAGAAGAAGGCAAGGGCAACAACTCCTTATTGGGTTCTGCTTTATTTTGAACGACCTCTTTGTCGGTCTCCCATTTTGTTTGGGTTCCGGTTTTGGTATCGGATGAAGGTTGTGGAAACGGTGCTGATGGTGTTTGTGAAGCGGCAAACAATTTTTCCATTTCGATTTTTTCATCCAATCGCCATTGATCGTTTTCTAACGATTTGGTTAGTGGATTGGAAAATTCGGCCGATTGTTTTTGCTGTTCCGGTTGACTGGTCTCATTTGGATCGGAACGCATCAACAAATAAACCAAAAAGACGCTCAGAAGAATACAGATACCGATGACCAGAGGATATCCACCAATGGACAATGAACGGGATTTTTTTACCGGTGACAGGTGTTGCACCGGTACAGTTGGTTTTGGCTTAGGCTCTTTTTCCGTCTTCGCTTCTTCTTCTCTCAAGTCAGCCTGTATTTTTAGCTCTTGCTTGCATTCTTTGATCACATTGGAATCAATGGTTTCCAGACCGGCTGAAAACCCGGTCAGCAATGCATGGTCGCAGATAATGTTTATGGCGCGTGGATACCCCTTGGTATACTTAAAGATTTCATGTACGGCGTCTGGATTGAAAAGATTCCGGTTACGGCCGGCCTTTCGCAATCGGTGGGCAATGTATTGTGCGACTTCGGGCTCAGTCAGCGGATCAATGTGATAATTGACTGCGATTCGCTGAAGAAGCGGCCGGTTGGCATCAGTCAGCAGCATATTCTTAAATTCAGGTTGACCGATAAAGAAAATATTTATCAGTTTTCGATCACTACGCTCGATGTTAGACAGAACCCTGATTTGATCTAATAATTCATCATTCAGCCGCTGGGCTTCATCGATAAGCAATAAAACCTTTTTTTGATCGGCATGTGCCTGGTGGAGGAATCTTTCAAACTGGATTAAAAACTCTACTTTGCTCTTAACTTCACCGGGAATGTTGAACTGCTCAGCGACCATTTTAAAAAATTCGAGGGGTGCCAATCCCGGATCGGTAATATGGGCGACAATGGTGGATTTTTTATCAAGGCTATTGAGCAAGCGACTAATCATGACGGTTTTGCCGGCCCCCACATCGCCGGTCAGGAGCAAAAAGCCCAAATCCTCTTGAACTCCATACTTCAGCGTTGCCAATGCTTCCGAATGCTTTTCACCCATCCATAGAAAACCAGGCTTTAAACTCAAATCGAACGGTTTGATGGCTAATTGATAATACTTTAGATACATTGAAGTTGTTTATCCGTTTAAGTGTAAAATCTGTTTATCGGTTATCGGGCCCAGTAACTAAACCCAGTTCCCAGAATCGACACACTGAAGCCTCTCATGAAACTGGAAATGCCCTCTGAGTCGACCGCCAGGATATCCCGATCGTTGATGGCCATCTCTTTAACTCCAGGCTGGGTCAGGTCAAGGTTCATGATTTCCCGTTCTCCATCTTCGGTTACCCTCACCAGCTTGATTTTGTCCTCTACACCCCAGGGTTGTACACCCCCCGCTTCAACTATCGCCTCTTGAATAGTCGTTTTGTGTTTGATGGCATATGCACCGGGATGTTTTACAGCACCATCAACGAAAAAAACACCGGCTTCGGGAATAAAGATAACATCACCCCCGTTTATCTCGATGTTTAACTGCACATTGCCCTTTATGATCAATTTGTCCAAATCCACCATGAAGATATCAGGTCGTCCTTGTCTCTGCCGGGCTTTGCGTATTTTCGCAATCCGGCCGGCCTTTTCACTCAGACCACCACCTAAGGCAATTACATCAAGAAGCCGCTGTTTTGTAGGATAGTCGTACGTACCTGGATTTCTGAATTGTCCCACCAATGTAATTCTCCGGCTGATATGCTCTTCGACAAAAATGCTTACATGAGGGTTTTTTATATATCGCTGTTTGTATAGCGCTTCAATTTTTTCTTCGGCTTCAATGGCGGTCAGATCCCTGACATCAACTGCTTCTAACAGCTGGAGGGTAATCCATCCCCGGGAATTGACGCGAACGGTAGTGTTCAATTCCTCCGCTTCAAAAACGCTGATCCGCAACAAGTCTCCCTCTCCCAGAAGGTACTCACCCGGGTTGTGATTCAAGGAGGCCTGGGAGAGAATCAAATCGTTCATCTCACGAATTTCATCGTCTCCCAGGTAATAATCAGTAGTTACCGGCTCATTCGGCGTCCGGTTTTCAGTGGTCATATCCTCCGGTGGACTGACCGTCGTAACACATGCCCCAAGAAACAAAAAAACCATAAACAAAACAAAAAACAATAAATGGGGTTTAGGCTGGTTCACTGTACGCTCCTATGCTCAACAGAGTGCTTCAAATCGTCAAGGTTGGATTCCGTCTTTACGGCCTCGAAGGGCTCACATCCCCCCCGTTATCGCTCCCACCACTACTGCTCAGGCCAATGGCGATTCCTGCAACAGCTGCCGCGCCCAAAACACCGATGGTTACGTATTTGGTCGTTTTGGACCACCCTTTTTTTTCAGGTTCCGGAGTTTGCTGAGCAGCCGGTTCTTCCTCTTCGAGAATTCCAATATCCATATCCGCCTGGGCAAGGATGATCTTATTTCCCTCCTGAATGGTTGTCAGTCCCTCATCGGTAAAGACATCCATAGATCCGCCCTGGGCGACACCCATTTCACTTTTACCCTCACTGACGGCCACATACCCTTTTATGGATTGATCCCCGAAAGCTGCATTGAGTTTGATTCGCTGGATACTGATGGGACCATCCGGTGTAATAAACGAAAAGGCACGTTTCATACCGGACGTTTTATAATAGATCGTGCCTTTTTTTATAAACAGATTCCGTTGCTGCCCGGACGTACTGATGGAAAAAACGCTTTGATCTTCAGCCACAAGATATACATCGTCCAACTTCACGGCACACCTTCCATCCGTCGAAATGACGGTCCCTTCCGGCAGCGGAGCTTCTTTGGTGTGCACGCCGACAATGTTATTATCGCGGAAAAGAGTCACTTTGTTGGAGGGATATATCCGGTCTGAACCGGCAAAAGCGACCCATCCCTGACTGCTCATTAAAAAGGCCAACCCAAAAACAAACAGTTTCATTTCAATCTTTTTGCTTTTAATAATAAATCCCATGAGATGACCTCCTGCGTTGTTTAAGGCAATTTTTTGGTTACCTTATTATCTATTCCTATCTAAATCAAGGCATTCAAACAAATCAGTGCCCACCCGGAAGCTCCCGACGGCTCCCCTCTTCCAATCCATAGCTGGAATAGGACTGATAGGATTTGTAATAACCACCGTACCCATATTTTCTGTTAAAATCGACCTTGTTGACGACACAGCCCAAAATGGTGCAGTTCAGGTTCAAAATCGTTTTCTTGAATTGACCAATGGCATCCCGGCTCGACTCTCCGATACTGCTGACCAAAACGATGCCACCAACGCTTTTTGATAAAATAAGCGTATCTGCAAATCCGATGTGTGGCGGCCCGTCCAGAATAATCCGGTCGTAGCGGTCAATGAGTTTGCTAAGAAGGCGCTTGAAACGCCATGAAGCAAGAAGTTCTGCCGGGTTTGGAGGAATCGGACCGGAAGGAATGATGCCGAAACGATTGCTGTATCGATTAAATACACTCACTGTATCGGTTACACCGGCCAGGTAACTGGAGATGCCGTTGCCGTTGACCCGGCTCTTTAAATCAAACACTTCATGCAAGCGTGGCTTTCGTAAATCCGCATCAATCAAAACGGTCTTTTCACCGGCAGCGGCAAAACTCATGGCCAGGTTGATAGCCAGCGTTGTTTTGCCCTCGCTGGGCAACGTGCTGGTAATGAGAAAGCACTTGGAGCTGTTACCGGATCCGGATAGCTGAACGGATACCCTTGTGGAACGGATGGCC
>DAOWNV010000109.1 GCA_030642405.1 Desulfosarcina sp. | reverse complement strand
GACAGGCAGGGCACGTGAATCCCTGAAAGATTTCGACAGCTTGATTGCCAACGTCAACTTCAATGGACCCATGACCTGCATCTGTAAAAAGATTGAGGATGGGGAGTGCGACCGTGTTCATATTCTACCGGCAGGAAAAAATACCATCAAACACGAGTTGTTTACCGTTGAAGGGTCGGGCACTCTCATCGCTAACAACTTCGAGGAGGATTTCCGACAGGTTCGGACCAACGAAGAGGTGGCCATCGTCCATCGAATTCTTGAAATGTACAAACGATCGGGATTTTTAAAACCTCGTAGCAAAGCTTACCTGAATAATCATCTACACCATTTTTACGTGACAGCCATCGATGGCATCGTTGTGGGTTGCGTGGAGAAAAAGATCATTGATGAACAAACCATAGAACTTGGCGCCTTGGCTATCTCAACTCGTTTTCGCAGCCAGCGGGTGGGTGTACACACTGTCAACGCTTTTATTGCGTTGATGAAATCTCAGGGATTCACACGGTTCATCTCCTTGACCAACAACCCGCGCTTAGAGGCCCTTTATTTAAAATTGGGTTTTGTTCAAGAAAGCCTTGTGGAATACAACAAACGGCAGACACAGAGTCCGGATGTGAAGATGTTTTTCAAAGATTCAAGAAGATAACACGCATCATCCTCTTCAAATTGGTATTTTGACACATCCATGAGTACCTCAAAAACATTTAAGTAATTGGTTGATCATGGATGTGTCAAAAAGCTGGGTGCAGTACAGTATAGATTAAGGGTGCTCTATAAGGTATAAGCTTAACTGTAAAGGCCTTCGTTTGAAACTCTCAGTTTATATTTCAGAGTTTTACCTGTGCCGGAGCGTGGAAAATCATCCACCAAAAGAACATTTTTCGGGACTTTAAAACCCGCTAATTTGCTTTTGCACAGAGCGATGATTTCCTCTTTTGTTATTTTCTGATCGGCTTTTGGTTGTACAAATGCCGTGATCGCTTCACCCCATCTTTCGTGGGCGAGACCGATAACATGAACTTCCTCAACTCTGGCATCAGTGTAGATTAATTTTTCGACCTCTATTGAAGCTACGTTTTCTCCACCGGTCTTTATCATATCTTTTTTTCTGTCAACAAAGCAGACGTACCCTTCCTCGTCAAGATATCCCAGATCTCCACTATGAAACCAGCCGAATTCAAAAGCGCTTTTGTTCGATTCCTCATCTTTGTAATAGCCATCGGTAACATTCGGACTGCGATAAACAAATTCTCCGATTTCTCCTGAAGGCAGAATATTTCCCATATCGTCCATTACCGCGATTTCCACACCGATGCATGAGTCACCCAGTGTATTCATTTTCCTAAGCTGATCTTCCGGTTTGAAAAAAGTAACACAGGGGTTCATTTCAGTCTGTCCGAAAGCCAGCATAAAGTTGGGACAAATTTTCTCCATGCCTTCTTTCAGTAGATACTCCGAGATAACAGCTCCAAAGTATCCACACATAGTTAATGAGGACATGTCATACTTGTCGAAATCGGGATGATTCAGCATAGCCGAATACAGTGGCGACAACAGCACCATGCCGGTAACTTTATGTTTATCAATACTCTTGAGAATCTGCTCGATATCAAAACTGGGTAGCAGAACATTCGTACCACCGGCAACAATGGTTGGAATCGCAAACCCATTTAACTGAGCAACATGAAACAAAGGCATAGCATTGAGCATGACCCAGCTTTTATCCGCCTTGATATCCATACCCCAGGCGTATGTATGCATAACGACAGACAAATGGCTCAGGATTGCAGCTCTTGGGAAGGCAGTAGTTCCACCGGTGTAGAGAAAATAAGCCGGGTCTCTATCATTGATAATTACTTCCACTTCGTCTACAGGAAAACCGTCAATGAATTTCTCAAACTCAACATGATCATCACTTGATGTAGCGCCGGCAACTACTATTTGCTTAAGTTTTTTTAATTCCCCTTTTACCCCCTCAATCGCCGGCAGAAAAAGATCTTGTACAACAACTACATTAACGTCGGCATGATCCAAGGCATATTGCAATTCACTTGGTTGCATAATGGGATTGATCGGAACGTAGATCATGCCCGCTTTTACTGCACCAAAAAGAGTGACCAGGGGAGTTATACTATTCAACCCCATATAAGCCACCTTATCGTCTTTTTTTATTCCGAGATTCATCAGGGCATGGCTTAATTGATTTGCCTGTTCGTTGAATTCCTTATATGTAATCTGCTTTTCCCCATCGATAATGGCGATCTTATCAGGAATTCTTTTGGCGGTTCTTTTCAGACAATCACCTAAAGCAACACGGCGCATCAAATTGTCAGCTAAATTTTCCGTCATTAACGTTCTCCTTTTTCAATTTTTGGTAATGTGCAAAAAAAAATATGTTGAGATTAATGGGTTGAAATCAGAACTATCATCAGCACTGCTGGGTCATCAAAGGCAATTCTGAAGTTCGGCGCATAATCATCGCCTGTTGTTTAAGTTTGGATAAGCTGCGGCTATTTGTTCCCGACTCCTGCTTTTTTAAGAGCGTTAACAAGTTCGGGAACCACCTGACCGGCTGATCCCTTCAGAAATATGTCACACTGTGAAGTAAGGTCGCTCTCCTTTGGATTAATCTCGATGAGGAACGCATCATTGTTTTTTGCGTAAGTAGGGAGCGTTGCCGCTGGATGAACTACACCTGATGTTCCCACAATGAGCATCCAGCTGCAAGAGGTTACATCGAGAACCGCCTCATTCAGTTCCTGAACTGACTCGCCAAAGCTCACAAAGTCAAAACGTTGTGGCCCTCCGCAGGAACATGGGGGCAGGATGCCTGTCATTATTTCGGTAATTGATGTGATAGTGCCAAGTTTGTTTGGTATTTCGTCTGCAATAGCAAAAAGATCATTTTGTTCCATCTGCTTTTTTATACCACAAACAGTACAAAGCATGCGGTAGATGCTGCCATGAAGCTCTAAAACTTTCGAATTGCCTGCCAGTCGATGAAGTCCGTCTACATTTTGAGTGATTACCGATTTCAACAGACCCATTTTTTCCAGTTCTACCAGCCCTATATGTCCGGTATTTGGCTTGGCTTCCTGAAGTTTATTGAAAAAGGTGCTCAATATCTCAGGTGCTTTTTCAGGATTAGTCATAAGAACACCAAGCATGCCTCCTTGTTTTCCCTGATCATACTGGTCGTAAAGATTGCCCGGGTCTCTGTAGGTAGGGATTCCGCTTTCCGCCGAAATGCCGGCTCCAGTGAGCGCTGTTCCATACCCACCTTTTCCAATTGCTTCAACAGCCTTATCCATAAGATTAGACATATCCACACCTCCATGATGATGGTGGTACTTAAAAGGAATTTAGATCGGGAATTCAACGTATAGTATACTATTGAGTCCGTTTTGAAAAGTCAAAAATGCTGGTAGACGGCAACAACGAAATAGTTTACGATATTAAAAGAATATAAATGATAGACCATTTACCTATTGATTATATCCTTATCTCGGGCAGGAGGAAAAATGTGTAGAAGCAACCCGGGGCGATGGATTTTTCCATCCGATCGCTGGATTCCAATCATCTATTCAGGCGTTTAGGTTTATGGACGGTGCTTTTGTTTTTGAAAACGTCTCTTTCACCTGGCCCGGCGGCAGGAAGGTTTTGAAAAACCAGGATTTTTCCATACCGGTTGGCGCTTTTGCCGTGGTTCGTGGACCTTCGGGTGCCGGCAAATCCACACTTCTGCGGCTGATGAATCGTCTGGAAGAACCACAGTCCGGGGTCATCTATTATCGCAGGCGCCCCCTGTCGAATTACGATCCGCCCCGGTTGAGGCAACAGGTGGCCTATCTTCAGCAGGTGCCTGTGGTTTCGGACATCACTGTTCGTGAAACGCTGCTAACCCCTTTTACCTTTGGTGTGAACAAAGGGCTGGCCTCTCCTTCAGACAAAAAACTTTCGATGCGACTCGACGAGCTGCTTCTCGGCGGCGTTGGCCTGGATGAACGTGCCGCCGCTTTGTCCGTGGGACAGCGGCAGCGGTTGTGTCTGGCACGCGCATTGATTACCGGTCCCGACACACTGCTTTTGGACGAACCAACTGCGTCCCTTGACAGTGAGAGCACAGCGGTTGTGGTGCAAATGGCGGAAGAACTCTGCAAAAACGGTGCGACCATTGTCATGGTGACCCATGACGGCTTTTCACCACGTGATGTCCCTATGGTGGAGATAAGCATTCAGAACGGGAAGGTGGCCTTATGACGATAATGCAGGGTGCTTTGGATATCAGCGGGTTTGAGCTTTCCATTGCCGCGTTTTTTGTTGTGATGGCCGGAGTCATTTCCGTATGGAACAAACTGCAGCTTGAAAAAGATCTTATGATCGGAACTGTGCGTTGTGTTCTGCAGCTTCTGGCCATGGGTTATGTGCTCCGGATCATCTTCGATGTGCAGTCGCTCTGGATCGTTCTCACAATGTTTGCCACAATGGTTGTCTTTGCCTGCCGCATTGTTCGGGGAAACATAAAAGAGCGGCAAGTGCCATTCATCGTTCCGGCTTTTTTAAGCATGATGGTCACCTATACTGCTGTATCGGCAATTGTCACGGGCGTTATCATCGGTGTGGAGCCATGGTGGCGGCCGCAGTACTTCATCCCACTGGCGGGAATGATCGTGGGTAACTCCATGACAGCCTTGAGCCTTTCTCTTGAGCGCCTTTTCTCGGACCTGAAAACCAAACGAGAGGAAGTCGAAATGCGTTTGTGTTTAGGGGCCACTTCGGAGGAAGCCAGCAGGCAGACAGTCAGGGATGCCTTGAAGGCTGGAATGATCCCGTCCATCAATTCGCTGGCCGGTGTGGGGCTGGTTTTTTTGCCGGGGATGATGACCGGTCAGATCTTATCAGGTGCCGATCCCATGCTTGCCGTTCGCTACCAGATCGTGGTGATGTTCATGATTGTCGCATCCACAGCCATTTCTGTTGTAGCGGTTTTATATATTGTACGGGGACGATGTTTCGGTCCGGCGCAGCAGTTGCTGTTAAAACCATGAGATTATTTTTTCGCTCGTGGTGAAGAGGCCGAGTTCCTTCATCATTGGTTTCCAAATCCGTTTTGTCCCCCACAGTCCGGGCACTGCCATGTAATTCCGTTGCAGGACATACCCCATACATTTTCATACATACATTCCTGACAGATCATGAAACCACATCTACAGCGCCAGCAAAAGGGCATTTCCCGTGTGCAGCAATGGCAGATTTGGGGTCCTTTGTTCCGTCGTCGGGATCGACGTTTTTTCCCCGTGGAAGAGTCGTTCATTGTTTTCTACTGATCTCTTGTCGTTTGGTTGGCTAAATGCTACCATATATTAGGAATTTTAATCTAAGCAGGAGTTGTCTGGTGTCAACGCAAATTGAAATAAACCAGGAGCAGGAAAGTCCAACACTGTATCTAATTGACGGCAGCGCATACATTTACCGTGCCTATCACGCGGTTAGGGGGTTATCCAACTCCAAAGGCCTGCCTACAAACGCCACCTTCGGGTTTACGCGGATGCTGATCAAGCTCATGCAGGATCGAACACCGGAATATGTGGCTATGTTTTTCGACGCCAAAGGGCCAACTTTCCGCCATGAACAATACGAGGCATACAAGGCCAACCGACCGCCCATGCCCGAAGATCTGGTTCAACAGCTTCCCTGTATCCGTAAAGTGACTGAAGCGTTCAACATTCCCGTATTCGAAAAATCGGGGTATGAGGCCGACGATTTGATTGGCTCTTTGGCCGGAGTTGCTGAAGAAAGAGGGTTTCAGGTGGTTATGGTAACCGGAGACAAGGATTTCATGCAACTTGTTACCGAACAGTGTACCATCTGGGACCCTATGAAGGACAAGGTTATCAATACCGATGCTATTAGAAAGGAATTCAAACTGGCCCCCAGGCAGATGATCGACGTAATGGGTTTTTCCGGTGATACGGCGGACAACATCCCCGGCATACCCGGTATCGGTATAAAAACCGCCGTCAAATTAATCCAGAACTTTGGCAGCATGGAAGGTGTATATGAAGGTATCGAAACGATTACCGCTAAAAAGCAGAAGGAAAAACTGGCAACGTTCAAAGATCAGGCTTTTCTGAGCCGGGAACTGGTTACTATTGACAGAAGTTCACCCGTCACCTTTGATCAGGATGAGCTTCGAACGAAAAAGGTAGACGATGAGGCCCTTACACAGCTTTTTGCCGAATTCGAGTTCCGGCAATTGCAGCAGGCCTATGCTAAGAATGCTGAGGGCATTACCCGGCACTATGAAGCCATCATGGACGAAAAAGCCCTCGATGAACTGGTGGGCCAACTGAAAGTTGCCGATCGATTTGCCATAGATACGGAAACTACCTCTAAAAATCCTATGAAGGCGCGCTTGGTAGGACTTTCTTTTTCCCTGAATTCCACCCAGGCTTGGTACATTCCGGTAGGGCACAACTATCTGGGTGTTCCAGAACAGCTTTCTTTAAATGTTGTACTGAACCGTTTGCGACCTATTCTGGCCGACCCGAAGATAGAAAAAATCGGTCAGAATATCAAGTACGACTGGATGGTCCTGCGCCGACATGGCGTTGAACTTGAAGGTGTTCAGTTCGATACGATGGTTGCTTCTTATCTGATCAACCCTGGTAAACGGGCCCACGGCCTGGACCAGATCGCCCTGGATTATCTGGGGCATAAAAATATCAGCTATACCGAGGTGGCTGGAAAAGGCAAAGGGGCGATCACCTTCGATCAGGTGACCATTGAAAAGGCGATCCCCTACGCCTGTGAAGACGCAGCCATTACCCTGGCTGCTTACGACGTGTTTGTACCTCTGCTTAAAGAAGACGGACTGACGGAGCTGATGAAGCAGGTGGAGATGCCCCTGTTGCCCGTACTGTTGGACATGGAAATGACCGGTATCTGCGTGGATCGAAATCGACTGCGCGATCTTAGCACATCCTTTGCCGAACAACTGGAAGTCCTCAAAGCTCGGATTTACGACCTGGCAGGTGAGACCTTCAACATCAACTCCTCTCAGCAGCTGGGGTGCATATTGTTTGAGAAATTGAACCTGCCGGTTCAGAAGAAAACCAAGAAAAAAACCGGCTATTCTACCGATGTGGAGGTCCTCACCAAACTGGCGAAAAGCAATGAACTGCCCGACATTATATTGCAACACCGGACCTTGTCCAAACTTAAGTCCACATACTCGGACGCGCTGTTGGAGCTGATTCATCCGGAAACGGGACGAATCCACACCTCCTTCAACCAGACTGTTGCAGCCACCGGCCGTTTGAGCAGCAGTGATCCCAATTTGCAAAATATTCCCATTCGTACGGAGGCGGGACGGGAGATCAGGAAGGCCTTTGTTCCTCGAGACGACTGGCAGTTGCTTTCAGCTGATTACTCCCAAATAGAGCTACGAATTCTGGCTCATTGCAGCAAGGACCCCATTCTAATCCAGGCGTTTAAAGAGGATGAGGATATTCATACTCGTACCGCCACCGAAGTCTTTCAGGAGTTTCCCCAGATGATCAACGACGATTTGCGGAGACAGGCAAAGGCGATTAATTTCGGCATTATATACGGCATGAGCGCATACGGATTGGCAAAAGAGCTAGATATAAGCAACAAGATGGCCCAAACCTATATCGACAACTATTTTTCCCGCTACCAAGGTGTTAAAGCGTTCATCGATAAAACAATCGAAACGGCCCATGAAACCCATAGGACCGGCACTTTGCTTGGTCGAATCCGGCAACTTCCCGACATTACCAGTAGAAATCGCAACGTGCGTCAATTTGCAGAGCGAACCGCTGTCAACACCCCGATCCAGGGCAGCGCGGCGGATCTGATCAAGCTGGCCATGATTCAAGTGGCCCAATCGCTGAAAGAAAGTCAGATGCAAACGACCATGCTGCTTTCCGTACATGATGAAATGATTTTCGAAGTTCCGGCCCAAGAGATGGAAGATGCAAAAGCGCTGGTCCGTGAAAAGATGGAGGGGGTATGGGATCTGGCGGTTCCGTTGAAGGTGAATATGGCGTGGGGGAGTAATTGGGCGGAAGCCCACTAAGGAAATGAATTGGAGAACAAGATGAGAATTTTCAGAACAATACTATCATTGCTTGTAATAGTTTTTTGTTTGTACGGCTGCGTGAGCCCCCGTATCACCATGTTTACCGATGCATCCGATCCCTTGAAGGAAGTAATCTTGGAGGGGACGGCCGACGACAAAATATTGATCGTACCCGT
>DAOWNV010000172.1 GCA_030642405.1 Desulfosarcina sp. | reverse complement strand
GAGTATGAAGACATTCCGCATTTTCCCATTTCCACCGTTATCGGCCATTCGGGCCGGTTATTTACAGGAACCATGAATGGTCACGGAATCATTTTCATGCAGGGGCGGTTTCACCTTTACGAGGGCTACTCTCCAAAAGAAGTGACTTTTCCGATCCGTGTGATGAAAGAACTGGGCGTAAACAACCTGATCCTCTCCAATGCCGCTGGAGGCATGAATCACAATTTCAACCAGGGTGACCTGATGGTGATCAAAGATCATATCAACCTGACTGGAGAAAATCCGTTGGTAGGGGCAAATATCGATTATTGGGGCCCCAGGTTCCCGGATATGACATCCGCCTACGATCTGTCCCTTATTAAGTTGGCTCAACAAGCTGCCGTCCAGTCCGGGTTCTCTTTGGTAAAAGGGGTTTATGCCGGTTTGAAAGGACCTTGTCTGGAAACGCCGGCAGAAGTTCGATACCTGAAAACGATCGGTGCGGATGCAGTTGGTTTTTCCACGGTAATGGAAACGATTGCCGCCGTTCATGCCGGCATGCGGGTTGTGGGTCTTTCCACCATCACCAACACCATCGATCCGCACCGCCCCGAACCGGCATCGTTGGAAGCGATCATCGCCACGGCGAATCAGACCGCTCCAAGATTAGGGCGACTCATCGAAACCTTGGTCACACAAATCCACAAGGACATATCATGACCGGCACAACAGATCTTATAATCACCAACGGCTTCCTCATGACGATGGATCCGGAGAATAATGTCATTGAAAACGGTGCAGTGGCGGTTGTGGGAGATACCATCAGCGCGGTAGGTCCTATGGATGAATTGGCTTGCATCAAGGCAAAAGAAACCATCGATGCCGCAGGCGGCATTATCATGCCTGGACTAATCAACACCCAGACCCACGCCGCAATGACCTTGTTCAGAGGACTGGCGGACGACCTGCCACTGATGACCTGGCTGAACGACTATATCTTCCCCGCCGAAGCACAGCTCGATGAAAATAAAGTCCATGTGGGTAGCATGCTTGCCTGCGCTGAGATGATCCTATCCGGCACCACCTGCTTTTGCGACATGTACCTGTTCGAAGATGCCGTAGCCAGGGCGACCAAAGCCGCAGGCATGCGGGCGGTCGTGGGCGAAGTGCTTTACGATTTCCCCTCCCCCAATTACGGGGAAATTGAAAAAGGTTTCCACTATACCCGACAGCTCATAGACACCTGGCGTGACGACCCGTTGATCACAATTGCCGTGGAACCCCACTCTCCATACTTATGTGCACCGGATCTGCTTACCGAAGCGGCTGTTATGGCCAAAGACAACGGGCTGCCTCTGGTCATCCATTTGTCGGAAACCCGAAGCGAGGTATCCGATATTCAGAAAAAATACGGGGCGACACCGGTAGGCCATCTGGCCGACCTTGGGATTTTGGGCCCAAACCTGTTGGCCTGCCATTGCGTCGTCCTCAGCAATTCGGATATGGATCTTATCGGGCAATACGATGTCAAAGTATCCCATAACCCGGAAAGCAACATGAAGCTGGCAGCCGGTGTCTCTCCCGTATGGGATATGATCAGTCGAAACATATGCACTGGGATAGGTACGGACGGCTGCTCCAGTAACAACAATCTGGACCTTTTCGAGGAGATGGACACTGCGGCAAAACTTCACAAGGCAAACAGTTTGGACCCTACAGTGATGAATGCCACAACCGTGCTTCGAATGGCCACCATTGACGGAGCCCGGGCATTGGGCATAGAAGACATCACCGGAAGCATCGAAACCGGTAAAAAAGCCGATATTATCGTCATCGACACAAACAAACCCCACCTGACTCCTATGTATAATCCGGCATCCCATCTGGTATACTCCGTCAACGGCAGTGACGTGTACGCCTCCGTTGTTAATGGTCAGGTACTGATGAAAGACAGAAAGCTTATGACGATGGATATAAAAAAAGTACTGGCCGACTCCCGGCAAATCGCCAAAACCATTGTAAATCAATGATATGAATTTCGATACGGTAATCCATAACGGCACATTGGTGACCGTAGACGCCGGCATGCGAAACATTGAAAAAGGATGGGTCGGCATCCAGAACGGATTGATTCAGGCAGTGGAGCCGGAAAGACCTGAGTTTTCCATGCCGGAGGCCGGATGGACTCTTGATGCAGCCGGTGGCATCGTCATGCCGGGCCTGGTGAACACCCATACCCACCTACCCATGACCCTATTCCGTGGGCTTGCGGATGACCTGCCGCTGATGACCTGGCTAAACGATTATATTTTCCCGGCCGAATCACGTTTTATACAACCTGAAACCGCGTATTGGGGAGCACGTCTCGCCTGTTCCGAGATGCTGGCTTCCGGCACCACATGTTGTTGCGGTGGCTACTTTTTAGAAGACGATGTTGCCCGAGCCGTAACAGATACCGGCTTGCGCGCCGTGCTTGGCCAGGGTGTGATCGACTTTCCAGCTCCCGGTGTACCGAATCCGAAGCAAAACATTTCCCATGCAAGGCACTACGCCGACAAATGGCTGAAGCAAAATCCGCTGATTACCCCCTCGATCTTTTGCCACTCGCCATACACTTGCAGTGACAACACCTTAAAAGCTGCAAAAAACGCTGCCGACGAAAAGGGTTTGCTGTTTCAGGTGCATGTAGCGGAAACCCGGATCGAACGGACACAATCTATTCAGGAAAAAGGTGTCAGTCCCATAATTTATTTGGACAGGATAGGTATTCTTGATTCGAACACCGTGATGGCCCACTGCGTCTGGGTGGATGAAAAAGATATGGAAACCATGGCTAAAAGGCGATGTGCCGTGGCCCATTGCCCGGAAAGTAACATGAAATTGGGATCCGGAATTGCACCGATTACCGCCATGCGAGAAAAAGGAATCGTTGTCGGATTAGGCACCGACGGTTGCGCCAGCAACAATGACCTCGACCTTTTTAGCGAGATGGATACAGTTGCCAAATTGCACAAACTTGCTACATTGGACCCCACAACACTGGATGCCGGCGACACACTTAAAATGGCAACTATCGACGGGGCCAACGCAATCGGCCTGGGAGACAAAATTGGATCGTTGGAAGTAGGCAAACAGGCGGATATAATCGTCCTTGACACACGCGTTCCACACCTTACCCCCATGTATCACCCGGAATCCCACATCGTTTACTCAGCAAACGGCAGTGATGTACGCCACGTCTTTATTGCAGGGAAACGGATTGTGCAAGATCGAGAAATTATGACGTTCGATGTGAAACAGGTGATGGATCGTGTTAACTCAATTTCCGAGAAGATAAGACAAGGAATCTCCCATGGACCTTAAATCCGTCATCACCGCTTCCCGAGGCGATGCGCCTGCCGAGCTTTTACTGACCAATGCAAACATCGTCAATGTTTTTTCCGGTCGCGTGGTCAATGGCAGTATAGCTGTAAAAAATGGCTACATAATAGGATTTGGCGATTATGATTCGGACCGTATACTGGATCTGAAGGGCCGGTACGTGTCCCCCGGATTTATTGATTCCCATGTTCACATAGAAAGCTCCATGGCATGCATCACAGAATTTGCCAGGACCGTGGTCTCCTGCGGGACAACAACGGTGGTGGCCGATCCCCATGAGATTGCCAACGTCCTGGGCGCCCGTGGAATCGACTACATGCTCCAGTCCGCAAAAGGTCAACCCATGGACTGTCTATTCGCTCTGCCGTCGTGCGTACCTGCAACGAATATGGAAACGGCCGGGGCTAAGCTCAATGCAGACGACCTATCCCCTTTTTGCTCTCATCCGCGAATTGTTGCTTTGGCGGAGATGATGAACTACCCGGGTGTAATTTTCACCGACGAAGAGGTTATGGCGAAAATCGACATGGCAAAAAGCCACCGACTCCCCATGGACGGTCATGCACCCGGAGTGTCCGGTCGACAGTTATACGCCTACACAGCTGCCGGCATCGCCTCAGACCACGAATGCACAAGGCCCCGGGAGGCGTTGGAAAAGCTGGAGTTAGGAATGCGTATCATGGTGCGCGAAGGAACATGTGCCCGAAATTTGGATGACCTGTTTCCCATAATCGACGCCAATACCTGGCCACGAATGATGTGGAGCACCGATGATCGTCACCCCCACGATCTCCTGCATGAAGGGCATGTGGACGCAATAATCAGAAAAGCTGTATCCAAAGGCCTGGATCCGATCACAGCCATACGGATGGGCACGCTCACTCCTGCCGATTACTTCGGAATCAAAGATGCCGGTGCCATCGCACCGGGACGTAAAGCAAACATGGTCGTCTTTTCCGACCTTTCAGATATCCGTGCAGAGCAGGTCTTTTTCATGGGAAGGTCCGTTGCGGAATACGGAAAAATGTGTACGGAAATCAAACGACCGGATCCGGTGGCTTTTCCCCCTTCAATGAAGATAGATCCACGCCATCTGGATTTTTCCATCCCAGCCGGCGGCACCCGGGCTCGTGCTATCCGGATCATCCCCGATCAGGTGGTAACCAGATGCGAAATCATTGAGGTCACAACTACAAATGGGAACGTCATAACCGATATCTCCAATGACATCCTTAAACTTGCCGTGGTTGAGCGCTATACGGGAAAAGGGCAAACCGGCATGGGTTTGGTTACCGGTCTCGGGCTCAAACGCGGTGCCATCGCTTCCAGCGTATCCCACGATTCGCACAATATCATCGTTGCCGGCGTTACCGACGCGGACATGAAAGCGGCTGTGGAAATAGTGGTGAATATGGGCGGTGGATTTGTAGCGGTCAACGAGGGCTGCGAATTGGCAGCTCTACCCCTGCCCGTGGCCGGCCTCATGTCCGATAAGCCCATGGCAACTATACAACAGCAGATGGACCGAATGATAGATGCCGCAAATGGGCTGGGAACCACACTGTCCGATCCCTTCATGACTATAGGATTTTTGGCCCTTCCCGTTATCCCCGATCTGAAGCTGACGGACAAAGGCCTTGTGGATGTGACCCGGTTCCAGATCGTGCCCATATTCGTATAGCGTAGGGTTCATTCTTGAAAGTATCTTAAAAAGCTGGTATTATTGTCTTTTAAGCTGCATTTGATGGAGTAAAATCGACTATGATCTTACGCACCTGTGTCTCTCCTGAAGGACGTTTCGTTTACGGCGTCCACCGTCCGAGTTTTACGGCGGAAAATTTTCGAAAGATGGACCTCGTGGCTGATCTGGGTTTGTTTTCCGACAGCACCCCCCATCGAAATACAGCCAATTTTCCTTCCGGCCCGGTACACGAACCTGCGGCGGATGAGATCTTTGAAATTCCCAACGCTTTTCCTTTCCGCGGTACCACCTACATCGGTAAAACGTGGGCGGACACCAAAGTCGGCAAACCCGAAGCCATTTTTTTGCCCGCAACCCCTTCCCTTTCCTTTTTTGATGAACAATCCGACGAAGCCTCAGCCACCCACGCCATTCGTAACCTTGCCCGTCCGCTTCAACTGGCGCTTGCGGTCTCCTCCACCGACGCCAGGGACTTGTGTTGCCTGGCCCACCTGGCTTGCACCTTCTGCATGAATAAAAGCACCGACTCACCCTGGGGGTTGGCCTATGAAAAACAAGCCAACTGCAAAAGTAAAGCGGTGATAGCCGATAAAGCCCTTTTTGAAGCCGTGGCCAACAATCGTCATTTGCCCGACGATTACAAACAGGCCATGGTCCTTCGACCCGGAGCGCAAGGGGAAAGTGAAATCGTGGGTGAATGTCGCCACGAAAACACGCACGTTTTTGAGTATTTGCGCAGGAACTCCTATATTCCCTGGGGCCATTATGCGGCAAACATGGCTAACGATTCCGTTAGATACGACATTAAAGAACTTACATTGCAGGATATGGCAGGCATGCGCCACCTCTATTACCAACGAACCTACTCAAGATTGGCGAGCTTGTTCGGCATTTCCGTTAACGAAAAAGATTCTACTTCGACCGAAAACGGTCTGGAAACGCTCAGGAAAAATATCCTCTTATCGTTGAAAAATTCAGGTCCGATGGATTTTGACCGAACCCTTTGGGGCTGGAATTACGGTTTTGATTACACACCCAACGGGTACCGCCTGCACGCCTCACATCAACAGATTCACCAACAATACGCAATGATTCCCGCCATGGTTCCCATAGCAAAGGAAAATGGTTCGTTTCCATCCTATGCCTGTGGTGATCTAATCGCCGATTTTGTCAAGGCTTTTCGCCAAGAGACAGG
>DAOWNV010000076.1 GCA_030642405.1 Desulfosarcina sp. | reverse complement strand
TGATAAACACTCCTTATGTTTCAATAAAGACACCGGATACGGGTAGTTGACAGCACAACATCCAGCTCTTATTGCTCCTATGTTAGTTAACCGTGAGGTAATCTGTTATTATCGGTTCGTTGCTAATAATGAGTTCACTTTCTGCATATGTCAAAAAAGGACGAAAAAATAAAGGAATTTTGATAGATGGCCCATTTCAAATTCTGTTCGGGGGGATGGACCAAAATACCGGAAGGGATATGATTGCTTGTGGAAAACACCTTGACAGTGTACTCATATGAAACTTATTTTTCGCTCAAAGGAATGGATTCGTGAAGCGGAGGAGACATGACAAGCGTAGGCATCGTTGGATGGCGCGGGATGGTAGGGTCGGTTTTGATGGATCGATTGAAGGAAGAAAACGATTTTTCCGGCTTTGATCCGATCTTTTTTTCCACCTCCCAGGCTGGAAAAACCGGACCGGATATCGGAGCCGGCCCACAACCGGTATTAGATGCCAATGACATAAATGCACTGGCGGACCTGGCCGTGATTGTTTCCTGCCAGGGAGGTAGTTATACGGAACAGACACACCGCGTACTACGGGCAAAGGGATGGAACGGGTACTGGATCGATGCCGCTTCCACGCTGCGAATGAATGACAACAGCGTCATCGTTTTGGATCCTGTGAACCGTCATGTAATCGACCGAGCTTTGGAATGTGATGTCAAAGACTTCATCGGTGGCAACTGCACGGTTTCTCTGATGCTGATGGCGTTGGGTGGATTATTCGAAAAAGAGTGGGTGGATTGGATGACCTGCATGACCTACCAAAGCGCTTCCGGTGCCGGAGCCAACAACATGCGGGAACTCGTGATACAAATGGGATTGTTGGGAGACGGCGCAAAAGCATTGCTTGCCGATCCGGCATCGTCTATTTTGAGTATTGATAGCCGGATTACAGATACCTTGGCCGATCCGGACTTTCCGACCCAATATTTCGGTGCGCCGCTGGCGGCCAGTCTCATCCCCTGGATAGATCGAGCCATGGATAACGGTCAGACCCGGGAAGAATGGAAGGGGTCTGTAGAGACGAATAAAATTCTCGGGCGTTCAAACCGGCCGATCGCCATTGACGGCCAGTGTGTTCGTGTGGGTGCCATGCGGTGCCATAGCCAGGCGTTGACCATCAAACTGACCCGGGATATTCCGCTGGATGAGATAGAAAATGCCATTGCGTCGGCCAATGACTGGGTATCGGTGATTCCCAACGACAAAGACCTTACATTGAAAAAACTCAGTCCGGCAGCCGTGTCGGGAACCTTGACCATACCCGTGGGACGCATTCGTAAAATGATCATGGGGCCAAGTTATCTGACCGCTTTTACGGTAGGAGATCAATTGCTATGGGGGGCGGCAGAACCCTTGCGAAGGGTACTCAATATTATTCTTGCTTATATTTAACCGATTACGAATCCTTAAAAATAAAATTATGAACGACAACACACACATGACAGGTGGAGGCACCTGCTTCGGTGAGCAGCTCTTTCAGTTCGCCATTGATCGTGGGGATATGAACGTTATCCTCGATGCCCTTCCACTGGAAGTACCTGAAAAACGGACAACCATGGAATACGAGATTCAACTGCTCCGAATTATTTCGGTTGGGTGGGGGATCTCTTTTTTTCTTGCCGATGAGGAGCTTAAAACCCGACTTGCTCAACAGTATTGGGAGCAGGTCAGGGCCTTTTCCGCCACCCTTTCCACGTCGGCAGCCTTAACGGTTGATTCGGATATCGACTATTTCGAGATTATCAAAAAACGCCTTAATACCTATGTCGGTACATTGGATGCTGTCGGAAAAATTCCAGAACCGGCCATGGCTATCGGCCCGGCCTTTGCCCAGATTTGTGGTGATAAGGATGATGCTCTGGCGATTCTCGCCGGGACAAAGATGTTTTCACATACCATCGTAGCCATCCGTGGATATCTGGATGAAACGGTTGTGCAACAGGAATCACATGCGGATCTTCATTAAATCGAAATGGCTGCTCACCGTTTCCAGTGGTTTTTTGTTAACGCTGGCCTTTCCAAAACCTGGATTGTCCATAGTGGCATGGTTCGCCCTGATCCCCTTGTTTACAGCATTGAGGGGTTTGAATCCCAATGCCGCTTTCAGGGTCGGTATGATCGCCGGGTTGACCCACTACCTTACCCTGTTATATTGGGTGATCATCACCATGCGCACCTACGGATACTTGCCATGGTGGCAAAGTCTTTCCTTGCTTTTCCTCCTGGCCGCTTACCTGTCCCTTTATCCGGGTTTCTTTGCAATGGTGCTGGCCCGCTATTGCCGAAAACCAGGCCACCTGATTCTGCTTGCTCCAGTATTTTGGGTCTCCTTTGAGTTTATACGCAGTTTTTTATTAACCGGATTTCCATGGGGACTGGTTGGTTATTCCCAATATAGTCGATTACATATTATTCAAATGGCCGACCTGTTCGGAGTGTACGGGATTTCGTTTGTCTTAGTCTTTTTCAATGCCGCCTTGTTTGTATTGCTGTTGTTTCTTCTGGGGAAAGACTGGCGGGGGCATCAGGTGGGGGCTTTTCGGGCCGTACAGGCCGTTCTCGTTTCATTGACGCTGGTGACTGTTGTTCTTGTTTACGGCAAGATCCGGATCGTCGCCGTAGACGATGCCGGCATAGGTGTACCAAAACCCCATGTGGCCTTGATTCAGGGAAATATCGATCAGGCACTGAAATGGAATCCCGCCTATCAGATCAGTACTACGAAAAAATATGTGAAAATGACCATGTCTGCCGCATCGCGACAACCGGACCTGGTTGTATGGCCGGAGACTGCCACACCGTTTTACTTTAAAACAAGCCGGAAACTTACTCGGCTGGTTACCGATACCGTTAAAAACGCGAACGTGTATTTATTGGTTGGCAGTCCCAGCGTTGAAGGAAAAAAGGGTAGCCGCACATTTTACAACAGCGCTTACATGGTGGGACCGGACGGCAACACTACCGGACGATACGACAAAGTCCACTTGGTACCGTTCGGTGAGTATGTCCCGTTGAAGTTTTTACTGTCCTTCGTTGGGAAAATGGTGGCTCAGGTGGGCGACTTTTCTTCCGGTGAAAAAGGAAAAATCCTTTCCTGGAAGAGCGATTTTCCACCAGTGGGTGTGCAAATCTGTTTTGAGATCATTTTTCCGGAGCTTTCCCGTACTTTGGTGAAAAACGGTGCCGGTATACTTGTCAACTTAACCAACGATGCCTGGTTCGGTAAGAGTGCCGCAACCTATCAACATTTCTCCATGGCGGTTTTCAGGGCGGTCGAAAACCGTCGCAGTCTGATTCGTTGCGCCAATACCGGGATCAGTGGAGTCATAGATCCCTCCGGGAGGATTTTGGCTCAAACCGATTTATTTGAAGATACCATAGTAGAACGGGCTGTGCCCATACTGACGGAAACCACCGTGTACACACGAATCGGCAACCTTTTGCCCATGGTTTGTTTAGCAGTATTGGGATTTATAGTGGCTAAATCCATCATTGGAAATAGACGGACCAGTAGCGTTGTTCCGTTGTAAGTGCGGGCCCTGCCCGAAATAAAAGGAGAAAAAAATGAGTACTGAAGCCAAACAAACAATAAAGGAGCACAAACAGAAGCTGGATCAGCTCAAGGAGTATCTTTGACCTGGCCACTCAGGAAAAAAGGCTATGTGAAATTGAAGCCGAGATTGCCAGGGATGGCTTTTGGGACAAACCAGAGGCAACGACCGCCATCTTAAAGGAACGTACGATTTTAAGCCATCGAATCGACACTTTCCATGGGCTGGAAGAAAATCTGGAGGAAGCCGGTATTCTTTTAGAGTTGGCCATCGATGAATCCGACACCGACACATTGGCGGAAGTTTGCGAACAGATAGGCCAATTGGGAGAACGGATGCACCGGTTCTCTTTGAATATGATGCTTGACGGCCAGGATGATCAAAACAATGCCATCCTGTCCATTAACGCAGGAGCCGGTGGAACCGAAGCGCAGGACTGGGCGGAAATGCTGTTTCGCATGTACCTTAGATGGATCGAGGGCAAAGGCTTCAAGTCAAGTGTCGTCGATTTCCAACCCGGTGATGAGGCAGGAATTAAGAGCGTCACTTTCACCGCTACAGGTCAGTATGCATTCGGCCATCTCAAGTCGGAGAGCGGTGTCCACCGATTGGTGAGAATCTCACCCTTCAACGCCAGCGGTAAGCGGCATACCTCTTTTGCTTCCGTTTTTGTTTATCCGGAACTTGACAATACGATTGAGATCGATGTGGCGGAGAAAGACCTTCGAATCGATGTGTTTCGCGCAAGTGGCGCTGGAGGCCAGCATGTAAACAAAACCAGCAGCGCAGTACGTATCACTCATCTACCGACTGGTATCGTTGTTCAATGCCAGCAGGAAAAATCCCAGCACCGGAACAAGGATATGGCCATGAAGGTGCTTAAAGCCCGTCTTTACGAAGCGGAAAAGCGAAAACAGGATAAGCGGTTGCAGGAGATACACGACGGCAAAGACGACATCGCATGGGGAAGCCAGATCCGTTCGTATGTGATGCATCCCTATCAGATGGTCAAGGATCACCGGATTGGCCTGGATGTGGGCAATGTAAACCATGTTCTCGATGGGGGCATAGATGTGTTCATTGAAGGAGTGCTGTTGTCGGGAAAGGCTTAGAATTGGGGATGAAACGACCATCCATTATCGACCCTGAAGCGATAATTACCGACATTTATCCCATCGGCAGCCGGACACGTGACCTGCTGTTGCGACATGGCGAACTTGTGGCCCGAAAGGCTGTTGATATCCTCGATCGTGCACCTTGGCTGGATGCCGACCGCCTGTTTGTATACGAGGCGGCCATGCTTCATGATATCGGTATCTGCCGAACGCAAAGCCCCAAGTTTGGTTGTACAGGCATGTTGCCCTATATTTGCCATGGCGTTGAAGGACGGGCGATTCTGGATCAGTTGGGCCTTGGCAAGCACGGACTGGTTTGCGAACGTCACATTGGCGTAGGCATTCGCAAAAAGGAGATCCTTCGTCGCAACCTTCCCTTACCGAAGCGTGATATGGTTCCATTGTCCGTTGAAGAACGGTTAATCTGTTATGCGGACAAGTTTTTTTCCAAGTCCAAAAAAAAAGATCTTGAAAAGACCATTAAAAAAATTTTGGCCGGTTTGGCTAAATATGATGAAGATCATGTAGATCGCTTCCTTGCGCTCCATCACGAGTTTACAGGCAAACCCTGAAATATGAAAAAGGCCCTTTGTTTCACCTTTTTCGGATAGGGTCGAATGGTAATGATTGTAGTCAGGTTACTATGGGAATCCGAAGACGGCTAATTTATGCAGTTGCCACTCTTATCGGGACAACCCTGATGGGAACGGTGGGCTATTATTTCCTTTTTGAAGGGAATTCCAGCTTTATAGATTGCCTCTACATGACCGTTATCTCTCTGACTACGGTAGGCTACGGCGAGGTTTTGGGGATTACCGGTAATCCGCCCGCTCAGATTTTTACCATCCTGCTAATCACATTCGGTATGGGAATCATCTTATACAGTATCAGTACGCTGACGGCGATGTTGATCGAAGGTGAATTGACAGGGATGCTCAGGAGAAGAAAGATGGAAAGAAAAATCAATGCCCTGTCAGAACATTATATCATTTGCGGTGGCGGGGAGACCGGTTTTCCCCTGGCGATCGAACTGGTAACCAGCAAAGCAAAGGTGGTGCTGATCGAAAAGGATAATACCGTAATCGAGAAGAGCCGCTATATTAATAATCTATACCATATTTATGGAGACGCCACAGACGATAAACATCTTATTGCCGCCGGAATCGAGCGTGCTGCCGGTATTTCCATCTGTTTACCGTCGGACAACGATAATCTTTACATTACCATGACGGCCCGAATGATCAACCCCAAGGCGCGGATTATCAGCCGGATGACCAACAGTCGGTTGGAACCCAAACTGCTCAAGGCCGGCGCTTCTTCAGTGGTATCCCCCAACACCATCGGCGCTTTGCGGATGGCTTCCGAGATGATCCGGCCGGAGGCCGTTGAATTTTTGGACAATATGCTTCGCAGTGAGCGTGGCGACCTTCGAATCAGCCAGATCTGCATAGAGGATCGCTCCTTTTTGGCGGGAAAGACCATTATGAAATCAGGTCTTCGCGATCAATTCAATCTGTTGGTTCTAGGGATTCGACGAAGTGATGGAAAATTTGAATTCCGCCCACCAAGTTCTTTTGTTCTGGAAGCGGGCATGACCCTTATCGTAATGGGGGATTTTGACAATATCGACCGTGCCAGGGAGGAGTTGTAAGCTGCTTAAATCATTCACTGGTTATTTTATTTCCGCTTTTTTGCCAAAAGCGTTGTTCCAACGCTTTTAACAACTCTCGTCTATCCGCATCAAGAAAACACCTATAGATTTCTTCATTCATATCGGCAGGCTTTCCAAGAATTTTATGTTCGATCAATGATAGCGCTTCGATGGATTTATCACACACCGGATAGCCTTTTTCATCTATAAAAATGGATGTATCAAAATTGACTGGAGAGATATTGTTGATGTCCACCAGTAAAAAGGTACCCGTTCGCGTGATAATCAAATTCCCTGTACCGGCGAGGTCTGGAATATGACCGGATTCGGTGACCATACGTTTAATACGGTTAACGAAACAAGTGCCTCTTTGCCGGGCGGTTTCGATCCAGTCAGTCTTTGGTATAAAGCAACCGTTCTCGTCACCCACCAAGGCTTCATAAAGGGACGGTAAAACCTCACCAGTCTTCAGAATTGTCCACGGGTCCAAAACTTCCCCTTCCACATATTCTTGGAATCCGCAAAGAAGCAAATCGTGTCCTTCGGGCCGTTGATAATCTACAATACATTCTGCTGAGGTGGCCATGAAATCGGGTGCCAGGTAGCGTTCGACGATTTTTACCCTTTCAATTTCAGCCAGAGCACTATCCAGGGTTTTAAGGCGAGTCCTGAAAATACGAAACATCTTATTGGGGATCGCTTTTGGAAACCATCTAATACCATCGACGATTTCGCCGACACGTTCCCTCTCAACATCCGATGGGTTTAAGATTTCCATAATATGGGATCGAAGACCCTGCCTGTAGTGCCGACGCAGCACGTAGGGAGGAGACGATCGGACAAAATTCAGTGAAAGTAATTCCTTCTGGTTGATAGATAAACGGTCCCTGATGTCTTCAGCCATAATTTCAGATAATTGATAAAAGGTAGAGTTCCCAGATTACGACAGCCCCGAAAAGCGTTGCGAAAAGGGGAAGGATTTTCGAACCCACCTGGTATCGTTGAATAATGGCTTCGTAGCTGATGACGATAATCATTACGGATAATACGGTAAACCCGTATTTGACGAGGATGAATACGGTCGGCCCTTGGTTGAGATAATACCGCATGACCGGATTGAGTTCCCTGGCTCCTTCTGATAGCAAGACCAGCGTGAACATTGCATCCAACAAGCTGAGAATCAGAACCAATAGGGTCCCGACTAACAGGGATGGAGGGTATTGGTCAAAAACAACGATCCGCTTTCTGTCAGTTACACGACGTGAGGATTTTCGCTTCCCTTTGCCGAACCACTGCTTCATAAACCATCGATTCCGCCCACGTCGATCCTCTCCGCACCGTCGTTCCGACCCAACAAAATCCGTTGTCATTTCCTTTTCCAATGCAGACTCCTTTTGGTGGTGGATTGTCGATCGTTTATTCAATCATGGTTTCTCCATTATCGAATTTTTTAAAAGCAAACAATATCCATGCCAACTGCAAGCAGTTGTATGTTCAGTACATTTTCAAGGTGTGTACAAAAGAGAAATGGAAAAAATATTCATATAAAATAGTAAAAAAATTTCTCATTCCAAAAAATAAATAGATTCCAAAAAAAAATAGGAAACCGATCAGGAAAACACGCCAACCTGATCGGTTTTAGAAACTTTTCCATCCTCTGCCTCATTCACCGGTTTAAGGTAAACAGAGGTATCAGGAGACTATGTTACTGCGCTTGCAAAGGGGATATCAGCACATCAATTCGCCGATTGACGGCCCGGCCTTTTTCTGTCGTATTGGGCGCCAAAGGACGATCCGGTCCATAGCCGACGGCACGAATCTGGTTTTCCGGTAAGGTTTTATTGGCGATCAGGTAAGTTCTTACAGCCTCTGCCCGTTCTTGAGACAATTTCTTGTTCAGTTCAGCCGAGCCGGTACTGTCGGTGTGCCCTTCGATGGTCACCTTCGGCTGATCGAACATCTGAATGGATCTTTGTACCTTACTGAGGAGGTTATAATTATCAGGGGATAGTGTCGCTTTGCCTACGGGAAATTGGATACCCCTCAAGCGGATGACCAATCTCCCTTTCTGTTTGTAAACCTCGGCCTCGTTGGAACGAAAATAGCGCTGTACCTCGTTAAACCGCTCATTGAATTCACGCTCCGCAGCAAGTCTTTGTTTCGCTACCTCCTGTTGGCTAGCGTAGCCTTGCAGGCCTTTGAGTTGCTGTTCCAGGTCTTCGATTTTTGCCTCATTATTTTGAATCTCCTCTTCAAGAGATCGTTTTTTCAGTGCTGCGGTGTCAGCCGATCCGGTCAAGGTATTCAGCTGTGCTTCAACGCTTTGATTGCGGATATCTCCTGTTTCCAATGCTTTTCCCAGGCTTCCAAACAAGGTTTCTACGTATAGAGCGGATGCTTCCGGCGACATCTCTTTGAATTTCTTACTGCTCTCGTTAATATTCATCGCTCTTTGCGCCATAAATTCCGCATTTGCAGCCTTTTTTTCGATCTCTTCAGCAGCATATGGATTTTGTTCGATATATGCATCCACATCGCCCATGGTTTGCTTGGCATCAGCATAGGCATTGGGAGCGATTTTTTCGGTCTTCGCTTTCTCGACCTTCTCCATGACCTGTCGTGCATCTCCCAGCGCACTGTCTTGAATGGCCATGATTTCCACCCCTCTAAAGGCAGCTTCCACTTCGGGTGCTTTTTTCTGCGCGTAGCTTAAATTGTCGTTTTCGATGGCCTTGGTGAGCTTCAGGTATTGTTTTTCCACATTCATGTAAGGCTCACCTAACTTGTCGGCGTCCACTTTAAGGGCTTTCTCCCTGGCCTCGCTGGTTTTGCCCAAAATGGTACGGGAGACCTGGGCAATCTCATTCGCCTTCTCTAAGGTTGCATTGCCTTCGGCAATATAATCGTTGATTTTGGATAGTTGGGCACCCTTTTCCAAAGCTTTTACGGCTTTAATCAATGAAGACTGGGCGTCTTGGTATAAACCTGGTGCCAGCACATCCACCTGATTGGATTTCGCTGTTGCCAGATCTTTTTCCAGTTGGCTTGTCAACTCTACCGGGTTAACTGTTGAAATGGTTTCCGATGGGGGGGCTGTTGCACATGCGGTGATTATGGCAAAAAGACATACCAACACACTCAATTTCTTTCTCATCTTTTTCTCCTCGCTGTTGATGTCGTTTAAAAAAAGGTCCACATCCGTTCAGGGTAAGCCCCTTGTATCATGAACAATGACATGATCAGTTGCCCCCTTGTTCCTCGAACAGGTTGGACATCTTAAAAAAGCATACCCGTTATCGTTTGCATTTCGATGGATTTATATGAACGTATTGAAAACGTGGAAATAAAACCAATAAATGGTCTCTTTTTTCAATTTTGTCAAGATAGGGATTTTCAAACCACAGGCAACTCTTACGAATGAACCTTTGAAATTGGGACTTTTGGCAGTTATCTATACAGACTATGGAAAAAATGGTAACCATGGTCGATTTGAAACAGTGATTACGATTTGTTAGGAATAAGGTATGCGTGATAAGTCACATTTTCGTTAATAATTACCTATCCATAATGTAAGGAAAAGTCGAATCCCTCGATTTTCCATAAGGGTCGCGGAGTCCAAGTATGACGGCAATTTTGTTTATGTACATTTTGGTCGGAGCGATGGCTGGTGTGCTGGCTGGTTTGTTGGGAATCGGTGGTGGTCTGGTAATTGTCCCCATGCTGGTATTTTGTTTTGTCAGGCAGGAAATCCCCGATGCCGTCGTTATGCATCTGGCATTGGGCACTTCTTTAGCCAGCATCATGTTTACCGCCGTGTCCAGTTTTCGGGCGCACCATAAACGCGGTGCCGTTCACTGGGACGTGGTGCGGAAAATTGTTATCGGTAT
>DAOWNV010000094.1 GCA_030642405.1 Desulfosarcina sp. | reverse complement strand
GTAGTTGTGGTGGGATCAGCATCACGAACAAATACATCAATAATTGTAGATTGTCACGATATTCACCTTGAAAGCCCGGACGGACTGGTTCCGGGCTTTCTCCTCATTTTCCCGGACCATACGAATGCCACATCACGGTTTAAAATAAAACTGTAGAAAAAACGATTGCCTGCGGGATCTATTACAGCGGGGTAGTCAGGGTACGAT
Organism: Desulfosarcina sp.; assembly: GCA_030642405.1. Lineage (GTDB taxonomy): Bacteria > Desulfobacterota > Desulfobacteria > Desulfobacterales > Desulfosarcinaceae > Desulfosarcina. The sequence goes on along the minus strand of DAOWNV010000094.1, from coordinate 8,786 downwards.
TATTTATTTTTGGGCTGGGTATCGCTGCGGGATAGGAGTCAACCGTTACACTATTTGGATCCTTGTACACGGTTTCGATCAATAAATCGATAACATATTTTGCCCATATATATTCATCTTCAATCATCCCTGCAGCACCGGGATAGCCACCAAAGTAGATCCATTGGTCCAGGTTCCAGTAAAAGGCCCTATACATCTCGGTATAACGCCAGTGCGGGCAACGATGCAGAAAAAATCGACCCGCCAAGCTTTCCGAGAGGCCTTTTTGCAGCAATAATGATGATGATGATGATGATGATGATGATGATGATGAACCCAGCAGAAGCACTTCAAGGCCCCTTGGTTGAATACATTCAATATCCCACAGTTCTTTAACCACCTCACTCCATCCCCGAACCTTCTGTATCTCGTCGAGGATCAAAAGAACGGGGGCATCTTCGGCAGCTTGCTGCCCTGCAACCAGATTTGCTCGTTCCCACTGTGCCCGAAGCCATTCCGGCCCTGGTGGCAATGGCGCATTAGCTGAGGTGTTGAAATTTATTAATAAAAACTTATAATTATTTTAGCAGGTGGGGGATTGCAAAATATGAAATTGGATTTTCTTTGACTTTTTTCCCCTATTTTTCGCCGACACAAGTAGGTCCAAAGAAAAATAGGATAGCCCGATACGAGCTAACCTATTGTATTTACAGGTGGTGCCGAAGGGGAGACTCGAACTCCCACGTGGGAACCCACACTAGACCCTGAACCTAGCGCGTCTACCAATTCCGCCACTTCGGCACATCTCAGTCCAAGTTCAAAAGGGTTGATTTCAGACCGAAGATGAACTAACTATAGTTTTTTATTTTTTGTGTCAAGCTCATTTTTACAGTTATTGAAAGATCATGAAAATCATAGAAGCCTTAGAATCGATAAAAGAACCGTTTAAAAACGCCGTAATCACCATAGGAAACTTTGATGGTGTTCACATCGGCCACCAGGCCCTTTTTCACGAAGTCATCGAAATGGCCGATGCTATGGATGGTACATCCATCGCGATGACATTCGAACCCCATCCGATTCGGGTAATCTCAGAAAACGGTCATCCCCCTTTGATTACCTTGATTGAACAAAAAAAAGAATTAATCGAAAAAGCCGGCATCGACGTACTGATCTGTATTCCTTTCACCAGGGATTTTGCTGCCATTTCCGCACGCGATTTTGTGGAAAAAACTCTGGCTAAGCGGATCGGAGTGAAAGCTATTGTGGTTGGTCCGGATTATACGTTCGGAAACAAACGTGAAGGAAATGTTGACCTGTTAAAGAAGTCCGCTGAAGAATTGGGTTTTCAGGTTGTCGTGGCAGAGTGGATCCAGCCGTCTATGGAGAACAGCAATCGTATCAGCAGCACCGCCATCAGACAACTGGTAATGGAAGGCAACATGGAAAAAGCAGGCAAGATGCTGGGGCGCAATTATCAAATCAGAGGTATTGTCGCTCACGGAAGGGACCGGGGAGGGAGACTGCTGGGTATCCCCACGGCCAATGTGAACCTGCACGATGAACTGTGCCCCAAAGTCGGTGTCTATGCCGTTATCGTCAAACATGACGGCAACCGCTATCCGGGGGTTGCCAACATCGGTTACAGCCCAACTTTCGATGACCACGTATTTACAGTGGAAGCCCATATTTTTGATTTTAAGGCTGAAATATACGGTGAAAAGATTATGGTGGACTTCGTTAAGCGGTTGAGAAATGAAAAAAAATTTTCAGGCATTGACGAGTTGGTCGAACAGATCAACCAGGACATTGCCAAGGCAAAAGATATTCTTTCACCCCATTTTTCAAAATAATTCACAAAAAACAGACTTTTTTTAAAAAAAGGACAGCAGGCATTTAGAAGAAGGCAACGCAGTGGCTAATTTAGACATACTTACATATCCGGACAAATTTCTGAGGAAAAATACTATTCCCATTGAAAATATCAACGGGGCTTTGCAAACTATTTTCGATAACATGGCTGCAACTATGTACAAGGCTCCCGGCATCGGTTTGGCCGCTCCCCAGGTTGGTATCGGCCAAAGTTTCATCATCTACGATATCATGCAACAGGAAGAGGGCCATGACCTGCGCGTGCTGGTTAATCCCACAATTATCACCCGCGAAGGTGAAATCCTTTCTGAAAACGAAGGATGCCTTAGCTTACCCGAGTTCAGGGCCGACGTAAAGCGTGCCGAACGTGTTCTTGTAGAAGGCGTTGATCGGGACGGGAATCCTCTCCGCTTTGAGGCGGAGGGGATGCATGCCGTAGTCATCCAACACGAACTGGATCACCTCAACGGGATCCTTTTCATCGACTACGTCAGCGCCCTTAAACGTCAAATGTACAATCGGAAAGTCAAAAAGGAAATGAAAAAGCAGTGAGTAACTCCATGAAAATCGTATACATGGGGACGTCCGATTTCGCCGTTCCATCTCTTCGGGCCCTTCATGACAGCCACCATGAGGTGGTGGCCGTAGTCAGTCAGCCGGATCGTCCAAAAGGACGCGGTCGAAAGCTTACCTCTCCGCCGGTTAAACAGACCGCTATAGAATACGGATATTCGACTTTGCAACCTGAATCGGTTCAGTCCGAAGAATTCCACCGGCAGATAACCGATCTGATCCCCGATCTTTTTATTGTTGTGGCCTTCGGTCAACTTTTACCGCAATCCCTGCTGAACATTCCCAAACAAGGCGCCATCAATGTTCATGCTTCACTGCTTCCCCGATACCGGGGATCGGCCCCGATTCAATGGGCCATCATCCATGGAGAAAAAGAGACCGGCGTCACCACTATGATGATGGACAAAGGCATGGACACAGGAAATATTCTGTTGATGGAAAAAACGTCTATCGACCCCAATGAAAACGCAGCCGAGCTGCACAATCGCCTCTCTAAAATTGGTGCAAAGACACTTATTCGTACACTGGATGCGCTTCAGAGCGGAACACTGGAACCGACTGTTCAAGATCATGATAAAGCGACCAATGCCCCCATGCTGAAAAAAAAAGATGGGGAAATCGACTGGTCTCTACCGGCCCATAGGATCCAATGCCTTATACGGGGAGTGACACCCTGGCCCGGAGCCTATACCTTCGGCGACGGCATGCGTTTGAAAATTTTTCAGACTAACGTGTTGGTACGAGATATCACCGTCCCCCCGGGCACGATCATAGAATGTTTTCCAGGTGAGTTGAGGGTCGCCACAGGAGAAGGTGCTCTTGCAATTCAAGAGATCCAAGGGGCATCCGGCAAAAAACTTCCAATCGATGATTTTCTCTGCGGTTGTCGATTGCCGGATGGGACCTGTTTGGGATAGATGCGAAAGCAGAACATACCCAATTCCAGAACTGCTGCACTGCGAATTCTCGATCTTGTGAATCTTGGGTCCATAACCCTGGACACCCTTCTCGATGAAAATACTACTGTATTGAAAAACATGTCCCGTCGGGATCGTGGCCTGTTCAATCAGTTGGTGTATGGGGTGCTCAGATGGCGCCTTCTTTTGGACGCTGTTATCAAAGCCTATTCCAGCCGTTCTTTAAAAAAAATACACCCTTCAATTCTCAATATTTTACGGATCGGGTTGTTCCAAACCCGCTTTATGGACCGAATTCCGCCGTCCGCTGCCGTAAATACTGCGGTAGACCTGGCCCGCATGAAAAAAGGTGTAAAAGCCGCAGGATTTGTCAATGCCGTTTTGCGAAATGCTCTAAGGGACCCTGACCGATTTCGACTGCCTGATCCCGTCGAGGACCCGGCAAACCATTTGGCCGTTGCAGCCTCTTTTCCCTATTGGCTGGTTTCCCGGTGGATTAAACACATCGGTATTTCAGGAACCCGTAAACGCTGTGATGCCATAAACGACATTCCGCCAATCACGATCCGTTGCAATAAGTTGATCAACGACCTGACGGAATTGACCGATGCCATGCACGATCAAGTGCAAAGCATCGAGATATTGAATAAAGTACCGGGAGGCGCGAACCTGACTCGGCCCTTATGTCCCATTCCGGAGATGAAGGCTTTTCTCGAAGGCCGTTTCGCAGTTCAAGATGGTGCTGCACAACTGGTTTCACGACTGCTTGCCCCCCAACCGGGAGAAACGGTTTTGGACGCCTGCGCAGGCCTTGGAGGGAAAACCACCCATCTGGCCCAAATGATGAAAAACCAGGGAACAATTGTTGCCATGGATCATATACCTGCCAAACTTGCCAGCCTTGAAAAAGAGGCTCAGCGTTTAAAAATTGCGGTTGTTCAGACTTGTCAGTGGGATCTGAATCATTCAATCGATCTCGATGGAAGGCCCCTGTTCGACCGTATTTTATTGGATGCACCCTGCTCCGGCCTGGGGGTACTGCGCCGCAATCCGGATGCCAAATGGTCCACCAGGAATAAGGATATTGCACGATGCGCCAAGCGCCAGCAACGGTTTATAGACCATTTGGCGCCCCTGGTTAAAAAGGGAGGGAGCATCGTTTATGCCGTATGCAGCATGGAACCGGAAGAAAATGAACAGGTGATCCAACACTTTTTGAAAAACCACCCGAACTTTGTTATAATTGGGAAGAGATCAACCGGAAAAGACACCGTGGATTCCTTTTTAAACGAAGAAGGATTTCTTAAAACCGCGCCGGATACGCATGGAATGGACGGTTTTTTTGCCACACGACTTAAGCGCTTTGCCTAACAGGATAACAGCAAATGCCCGTTTTCGATTACCAGGCCCTTGATGCCAAAGGAAAATCCGTTTCAGGAATTATCGATGCGGATGGTGCCCAAGCTGCTCGTCAAAAAATCCGTACCATGGGCAACTTTCCAGTCAGTGTCAAAGAGGTCACCAGCATTGAAAGCAATAAAGAGAGCCGAACACCTCATTTTCAGAATTTGTTCAGCCGGGTCACACAGGCCCAAGTCAGTTTATGGACCCGGCAATTAGCAACCTTGACTGGAGCCGGTTTTCCTTTGGTGACTGCGTTGACAACCCTGGTATCCCAAACAAAAACACAGGGATTCACCAAAATCGTCGCCCGTATCAAAGATTCCATAGTCGAAGGCAACAGTTTTGCCTCGGCCCTTACACTCTACCCGTCAGTTTTCTCACCAATTTATATCAATATGGTTCGCGCTGGAGAGACATCCGGAACGCTGGAAATTGTTCTACAACGATTGGCGGACATCATGGAGAAACAGCAGGAACTCAAGTCCAGGATCCAAACTGCGATGGCCTATCCCATCTTGATGACGGCTGTCGGCACTCTCGTACTGTTTTTCCTGATGACCTTTGTTGTCCCCAATATTACGACGATCTTCGAGGACATGAACCAAACACTGCCTACCCCAACCCGATTTCTCCTTGGGGCAAGTGACCTGTTCAATAATTATTGGTGGCTGTTGGTCATTCTTTTTATAGGATCTTTTTTTGCACTGAAAATCTTTAGAAAAACGGAACGTGGGCTTGTCACTACCGATCGGTGGATTCTCTCCCTTCCCATCGCAGGGCCTTTGTTAAAAAAGATCGCAGTGGCCCGTTTTACACGAACCCTTGGTTCACTGACGGAAAACGGCATCACAATGCTACCGGCCCTTGAAATCGTTAAAAATGTAACCGGAAATGTTGTCATTAGCGGGGTCGTCGAAAATGCATCCAACGAAGTGGAAAAGGGTCAGGGCCTGGGTCAATCGCTGGTAGCCGGTGGAATCTTTCCGGATCTGGCCGTTCAAATGATTCAGGTGGGCGAGCAAAGTGGCGAACTGGAACCCATGCTGTATAAAATTGCCGATGTGTATGAAAACGAAGTTCAATCCTCCATCATGAGCATGATGGCCATGCTTGAGCCTGTAATGATTCTGATCATGGCTGCGGTCGTCCTTTTCATCGTGTTATCGATCTGCCTGCCCATTTTTGAGATGAATCAACTGGTTGGGTAATGGGTTATAATCCTGCCCCCAACATTACCATTTAATAACCATGCTTTTCCTTGATTGCACAATAGCATTGGGTTACTATTTAACAATTATATCATCCAATATCAACAGTCTAATCCTTTGGTAGTCAACGCTCTGCGGAGGAATTATGAAACGCACTTTATCTAAAATCGTTTCACGTCAACAAGGTTTCACATTAATCGAGCTGATGGTCGTCATTGTCATTCTGGGAATTTTGGCCGGTCTTATTGTTCCACGGATCATGGGACGCCCGGAGCAGGCAAAACAGCTCAAGGCCCGAATGCAAATCGAAAGCATCTCCACGGCGCTGAAACTCTATAAATTGGACAACGGCGCATACCCTACCACCGACCAGGGATTGTCCGCACTTATTGAAACACCGTCGGCTGGCAAGATTCCCAAAAACTGGCGCAAGGGTGGATATCTTGAAAAGGGAAGGGTGCCAAAAGATCCTTGGAAAAACGAATTCATTTATTTGAGCCCGGGTCTCCATGACGAATTCGATCTCATCGCCTATGGCGCAGACGGTGTCTCCGGAGGTGAAGATAAAGATGCGGACATCAACAGTTGGGAGGCAGATTAACCCATAGACCGCTATAAGTGTCTATCCGGAAACGAGATGATCCCCCTTCTCCCTCATATCCTGCCGTTTCGGCGGCTCGTTTGCCGGGCATTTCTTCGTCTATCAGGATCGATGCCCGATAGAAAGGCAGAGCCCTTATTAAACAGCAAGGCATTCACTCTGATTGAGATCATTGTCGTGGCTGCCCTAATCAGCATAATCCTGTTTGTGGCGATTCCCCGGTTGGATAATAGACTTTTTTCCAGTGACGCTAACGAAACCGGCCGGTGGATTATTGCAAATGTACGCCATCTGAAAGAAAAGGCCATTGCAGATCAAAAGACCTACCTTCTCAATGTGTCTCCTGACATTCAACGACTCTGGATCACACCATTGGAACTACTCGAATCCGAGGTAGAAACCGCTAAAAATGCAGGTTATTCGCTTCCAAACGGTGTTACGATCGATGATGTTGTCTTCTCACAAACGGAACGCTTCTCCAGCGGAACGATCCCCATCGCCTTCTATCCGCAAGGTTACTCGGATAAAGCTGTTATCCACATTAAGACCGATAACGGCGATCGCCTCTCTTTTTTCATCGAACCTTTTCTACCCGACGTCCATCTGATCAAAGGAGACCAGGTATGGTAGATTTAACAACAATCCTTCTCACCGAAGGTGATCAAAAAGGAGATTGTCAAAAAGGTTTCACGCTAATGGAAGTTATGGTTGCGATCTCGGTGGTCGCAATCGCTTTAATGGCCATTTATCGCATGCATACCCAAACCCTGTTTATGGATTCCATGGGCCGCTTCGATACCTTTGCAACAATGCTTGCACGTCAGAAACTGGCCGATGTGAACAGCACAAAAATTGCGGATCTCATTGGTGACAACGGTGATTTCGAAAATGACCATCCGGGTTACACTTGGCAAATCCAAAGCGAAACCGTCGCATCCGATCTGATCAAAGAGGATGGCCCGGTTCTAAAGCAGATTACAATCACCATTTTGTTAAACGAAGATGAGGCCATCTACAATCTGACTACCTACAGGCATGGGTATGAATAGCCGACCCACCAACGCAAAACCAATGTTTGGTCCCTGCCGCTTCCCCCAAAAACTCCATTCGATAAGGGGGTTTACTTTGCTGGAAATTATGGTGGCCATATTTATTTTTGCCCTATTGATTACAACCGTGTTTGGCTCTTTCAGGGCGGTTTTCTCCAGTACGGACGCACTTGGAGGTGACGTCACGGTTTTCTCTTCCGCCCGTACTTGCTTGGATCGGATGGCTACGGACCTTTTTGCATTAAAGGTCCTCGATTACCCACGATACAAAAAACCGGAGTTCAATGATCCCGAAAGCCCATTTCGCCTTGTAGGGGATACGACGGATTTGGTCGGTGACAGCTTCGGCCGCCTTCGATTTACATCCCTTTCCCACTTGTCGATCAACGGCGACGTACGCCAGGGAGTGACTCGCATCGTCTATTACGCACATCAACGTTCAGATGGAACATTGATTTTGCGCCGATCCGATCATCTCTATCCATTTTCAGAATTTGAAGAAAGCGACAACGATCCAGTTTTGTGCGACAACCTTCTGAGCATAGAGTTCGAATATTTGAATGTCCAAGGAGATTCTTTTGATCGCTGGGATTCGGAATCCGGCGACACCGAGTACGCTACACCTCGATCCGTAGCTGTCAAGTTAACACTGGGTAAGCCATCCAAACCCATCACCTTTACAACACGGATACCGCTATATGTTTATCGCAATGCAGCCGAAAAGCCTTAAGAATAAGATCCTTTATGGCAACAATCGCGGTGTGGCTATTCTGGTGGCCATTGGCGTTGTAGCCGTATTACTGACTGCCGGCCTTGCATTAAACCAGCGCATCAGGAGTTCCGTCGCCGGCGCCGTTCATTCAAAGGGAAAACTGGTTCTTACGGAGATGGCCGTTTCCGGAGTTCACGTCGCCATGATCATGCTGATTGACGATCGAAGGAATAATGAAACCGATACCATCCAAGAGGATTGGGCCAATCCTCAAAGGGTTGCTGAAATGGTAGAACTGATCCCGTTTGAAGATGGCAAGGTAGAGGTCAGTATCATCGATGAGCGAAGCAAGATCCAAGTAAATGCTCTGGTAAAATTTCCGGAAGGCCGGCAGTTTCATGCAAGCCAGCGTTTTTTATGGGAACGGCTTTTGGATCGCGTTTTTTCTCTTTTTCTGTTACTTCCTGATAT
>DAOWNV010000301.1 GCA_030642405.1 Desulfosarcina sp. | reverse complement strand
GAACAAGAAAAAAATGGTATGGGAGTATTACGTGAAAAGTCGCAGTGCAAAGGCTTACCGAGAAATGCTCATGGGTTCCCTTTACCATCCCCCATGCATTAATATCGATTTGGAAAAGACCAAGGATGACCGATTGTCACTAATACACCGGTTTGAAGGTAAACCGTTGCTGACTGAATACATTTCCAACACCATGATGGGCATCGAATATTTGTGGGGTGGTCCGGTGGAATTGGAAACCATGGAGGTGAGGGTAAAAAAGCAACCGCAGATGTGGCCGGGATTACCCGGTATTGCTTCACCTGTCGTCGACGAACTGAAATTAGAAGAACCGGAATGGCAATTGGTGCGATATTCCATGAAAAACCGGAAGCTTAGCAAGACGATACTCTCCAGTCCGACTGGAATGTAGCGTTCGTCCTAAATAACAGTGGAATAAGGAAGACGATGGACAACATCAAAAAGGCCATGCGGCACATTCGTATCGATGCTGACGGGGTAAACCATAGTAAGATGATTCCCTTCGAAGACTTCCTTCAGGTGGTGCAGGATAACCCCGTTGACACCATCCGGAACGTCTTCCAGGTATTTTACGATCTGTTTAAAGCCTATGTGGAAAAAGGGGATGATGAATATCCCAACGATCCGGAATCGATACAATATGTGAACTATGATTGCAGCCGGCTGTTCGTTGAAAATGCGGATCACCCCTTTTTTGCGGACCGTCTTTTTGCCAATCGGCTGGTCAACCACGTCGAGGCATTGCGCGTGGGTGCCCAGCAAAACAAGATTTATATTTTTGACGGCCCCCACGGCTGTGGAAAGAGCACATTTTTAAACAATTTATTGAAGCGCTTTGAAGAATATGCCAATGCTGAAACGGGAACCCGTTACGAGACAGTGTGGCGCCTGGACAGCCGGTTATTGCCCCAGAAAAGAAGCAACGAGACCATTTCCATATTAGAAAATCTGTTTCAAATGCAGCAAAATTCGAATTTAGAGCAGTTCAAGAAAGTTCATTCAATGGCATTGCCTGAGGCGGATGCCAATTACGTGGAGGTACCTTGCCCCTGCCACGACCATCCGTTGCTCCTGATCCCCAAATCTCAGAGGCGAGGATTTCTGGACGATCTCTTCGAAAACAACGAATTTAAACATACGTTGTTTACAGACAAAGCATACGAGTGGGTTTTTAGAGATGTTCCCTGCACGATTTGTGGCTCGCTGTATGAATCCCTCTTGACACGATTGAAGGACCCGGCAAAAGTGTTCGAGTTAGTGCATGCCGTTCCCTACACCTTCAACCGCCGTTTGGGTAGAGGAATCAGTGTTTTCAGCCCCGGAGACAAGCCTGTAAAGAAGCTTATTTATACCAATGAATACCTGCAGCGGGAAATCAACCGGCTTTTTTCAGACAGCAACCTGGTGCAGTACATCTACTCCCTATATGCAAAAACGAACAACGGCATCTATGCCCTGATGGACATAAAATCCCACAATATCGAACGGCTTATTGAGTTGCACAATATCATCAGCGAAGGGCTTCATAAAGTGGAAGATATCGAAGAGAACGTCAACTCTTTGTTTTTAGCGCTGATGAACCCCGAAGACAAAAAAAATATTAAGGAGTTTCAGTCGTTTTCCGACCGAATTGTCTATATCAATATCCCTTATGTCCTGGACCTCAATACAGAGGTGAAAATTTACCGGAATATCTTCGGCTCCAAAATTGACGGTAGCTTTCTTCCGCGTGTGCTTCACAATTTTGCCAGGGTGATCATTTCATCCCGGTTGAATTTGCGCTCCGAAGCCATGTTGGAGTGGATACAAAAACCGGAGGGGTACACCCGCTATTGCGACAAAAATCTTCAACTGCTCAAAATGGAAATTTACACCGGCCATATCCCCGGATGGTTGTCCGAGGAAGACCGCAAGCGACTCACTGCCAAACGCCGGAGGAGGATTATTGGAGAATCCGAAAACGAAGGACGCCAGGGAATTTCCGGCCGCGATTCCATAAAAATTTTCAATGCATTTTACACTACCTACGCCAAATCGGACGAGTTTATCAATATGGCAATGCTATGCAAATTTTTCCATGGACAGAAAGAACTGAAAACCTTTATCCCGGAAGGTTTTTTGAATTCTCTGTTGCTGATGTACGACTTTTCCATCCTTCAAGAAGTGAAGGAATCCTTATACTACTACAACGAGGAACAGATTCATCGGGAAATTCTGCATTACATCTTCGCCATAAATTTCGATCCGGGAACTGTGGAAACATGTGTATTTACCGGTGAAAAGCTGCACATTACCGAGGACCTACTGGATGAATTTGAACGAAAAATTCTTGGAAAAAAATTGGAAAAGGCAAAGCTGCTTGCCTTCAGAAGTGAAACCCAAAAGGAATACACTTCACAAACCCTTACCCAAGAAATCATGGTGTCCGGCACGTCCGCCACGGAAACCAATCTTGTCAAATCCCTGAAAGAACGATATGAATACAACCTCAAGGAAACCGTTCTCGATCCCTTTTTGAAGAATGAAAATTTCCGGAGGGCGATTAAGGATTTTAATAAGGAGGATTTCAAAACCTATGACAAAAAAATACGAGCCGATGTAACGTTTTTAATAAACAATCTCATGACACGATATCGGTATACGGATCAAGGAGCCAGGGCGGTATGCATGTATGTTGTTGATAATGATCTGGCAAGGCGTTTCGATAAATCCGATAGAACTTAAGAAAATGATGTTAGATTTCGCTATCAGTCGTCTCAGTATTGGTTATATGGCCTCCTCCCTTTGGCTCAAACGTTTATAGAAAGGCAATGCTCCTTGGAAGAGAGAATTTGTTTTCAATCCGGCGAGTTGAAGTTAGAGGGGCTGTACAATGCCGGGCAATCAAACAAAGGGGTAGTGGTTACACATCCCCATCCCCTTTATGGGGGAGACATGTACAATCCTGTGGTGGAGGCGATCACCACTGCATACGGAAAACTCGATTTTTCAACCCTTCGGTTCAATTTCAGGGGAGTCAGGAAGAGTGCCGGCCATCATGACTTTGGAGCAGGGGAGTCGGCCGATGTTGCCGCCGCCATTGAATTTCTTAAGGAGAAGAATATCCAACGGGTTCATCTGTCAGGGTACTCCTTCGGTGCCTGGGTCAATGCCATGGCCCTGCAAGGTAGTTTGACTGTGAATGGAATGACCATGGTTGCCCCGCCTGTGGCATTCATCCAATTTAAAGAGGGGATCCACCTGCCGATGCTTTCGTTGATTGTGGCAGGATCTCGTGATGAGTTCGCCCCACCGACCCTGATTGCTCAGGTGATGGAAAAATGGAATTCTTCTGTCCGTTTTGATGTTATTGACGACGCAGATCACTTCTTTTTTAGCTATCTGGATGAGGTTACCCGCAGATTGGTTGAGGG
>DAOWNV010000144.1 GCA_030642405.1 Desulfosarcina sp. | reverse complement strand
CCCAATTTTCCGGAACGCGGATAAACCGTCCGAATCCGCCAGACGTGTTCATGCCCAGGTCGTACCCGGTGACCAACACCTGATCCCCTTTTTTAAACGATTCCACCTTGCTGTCGGCAACCGTACCCGCAGCATCGATGCCGGGTGTGTGAGGGTACTTTCGTGTTACCCCCTTATTACCGATAGCCGACAAGGCGTCTTTATAGTTCAAAGAAGAGTAGTCGACCTGTATGAGAACATCACCATCGGGCAAACTGTTGAGTCCTTTCTCCTCAATTTGCCGTGTGTAGGTGTTATCATCTCCGGCAGCAATGACCAGTGCCTTAAAAATATCGTCAGCCATAGATTCCCCCTTTGTGTCGGTTATCATCGATTCGTCCATCTTTTGACCATTCAACCATATACTCTGTGGATCTTTCTCGCAAGAGCATCGTCGGATAGAATTCCACTTATCTTTTTCCTCTTCTTGAAATAACGGTAATCCTTTGATATTTTAGAGGTTGATTTTATTGTTCGTAAAACTTGAAGTCATCATCTTTTTCCTATTCGTTCAAAATAGAAAGGGACTGACCCACGAATGACAAAGATAAAATCCAAAGCCCTTGAAGCCAATATCGCCAGCACTTACGTGGACGTCACGATAGATGCCCGCTATGAATGCATTCAGGATGTCATGTCCCGGTATTTTGGCTTGATGGAGGGGGTGAACACCTTTTTGCAGGAACTCAGCCACCCCTATCGCAATTGGCAGTTCATTGTGAATGAAGCCCGAACATACGCATTGGATTATTTTCACTTGTTTCAATCACACCCCCGTGGAGTGGAAGCAACCGGCGTCATGGTAGGAATTTTCAATGAAGTCATTTTGGCTGATGTAGATGATACAGTTCGAACCGATGCAATAGACAATCTCCTTTTATATCTGCAACAGATCATCGGTAATTCCGGTGAACGACTTCCCGATTTTTTGCCGGTGATCCTTTCATCCGTCCACTGGATCGAATCATGCCCGGACGATCATTTTTTTCTCTTTGTAAACAGTTACTATCCGGTCAAAAGAGTAATCCGGCTTCTGGGTGACCAAGCCGACGGTAACATCTCAGACTATTCCATACTCAACAATTTACTGATTCGAACTTATGCGGTTACCTATGAGTTCTGGTGTGACAACAAAGATCCCTGGGAGAGTTTTCTGTCATCCGCAAACCAGATCCACGACCCGGATTGTATTCGGGACTGTTTCTCAGATATTTCCCATGATTTTCTATACGATTTGAAAGGCCAACTGAATCGTATTGCCGAGTTCCCGAAGCAAAATGACCAATTTGTATTTGATCAGCTCCTTACGCTTGTTGACTTTTCCGCCATCGTCGAAAGTTACCGCAAAATGCCTCAGGTATTATTGGAGGTCGGAGCCCAAAACGGTCAGGGACACCATTGGAAAGTCATTTTTCTGTTTCACATTATGGGTATTTCCGGTCTGAAACTCATCCATGAGGAGGCCCTGCGCGATATCAACCGGACCATCGGCTGGCTCATTCAAAACGAAAGCTATCACCATATCAGCAAACTGATGGAAAGAACTTTTTCCATCCTTAAAAACCAGGTGGAGCAGTTTCCTGCAACCACCCTCACCTGTGTTCTTAATATGGGCCAGGCGGTTTACCAAACCGATGAAATCGACCTGGTGAATCATTTTATTGACCGGATGGTAGAGCTAGGATTTCAAACGCCTATGCTGGGTGGTGTAGGAAACGATTGGCAAATCCAAGTTAATCCTGCCCATTTGCAGAACGTTCGTACCTGGCTTGAACTGATTGAATGCAAACCAAGATGGTCTTCCCGGTTGCTTTCAAGCCTGATCATCAAGCTTTCGTTATACGGTATCTTCATTAAAGATACGGATCTGTTTCCCAGGGATATAACCCGTCTTTTAAACAGCGACATCGGCCCTGTCTACAATCTGGTTAAACAGTTGGCGCGTTTGTTTCCAGCGTATTTCAATGATATCGGCGCGGAAGGCAGTCTGCGCGAAATATCCACGCAACTAGACGAAATTACTCACCGGCGGGATGTACTTATCCATTTTCTTCGTAAACAAAGCCATGTAGAAAGTTCCAATCGAATCCTTCGGTTCATAGAAGCGGTCCTTCATTTTTGGAAAACCATGGAAAAAGAATCGCTTAAACCCTTTGTTCCACCCTACATTTACAACCAGATTGAAACCCAAGGTGAGTATATCGATGGAGTCAACGCCTTATTCTCAACTCTATCCTCCAAAGGAATGGACCTTCCATCCGAGTTGCTCATCGAAAAAGATGAAGAGATTCGTACCTTGATGGACCAGTCGACCGATACCGATCCCGTCGACATAGAACGTGTGGCGCTCATTGCCGCCTTCTACAAACTCCTTCACCACAAATATCAGTTGGATTACAAATCACTTCGCCATCACATTGAACAATTGGATAAAGAGTCCTTTCCCTACCTGGAGAGGCTCCGTATTGCCCTTGACGAGCCTGATCTCAAACAACGCCTGTTCATGCTGATGGACTACCTGGAAAACCTCAAGGAAATCATTCTTTCAAAAGACTGTTATGAAATCCGGGCCGATATCTATAAAAAACGTCATATCACCATAGACATTCCTTCCATGTATGGTAGCTACCATGAAAGAAAATTCGATGCGCTGGGGCTTACCTTCCGTGTCGAGTCACTGATCAATGTTCTGTTTGAGGAGCTGGTGGACCAGATCAATCTGGGGTTGATTACGCGAACAACCTTTCATGAGATCTATGAACGACTCGCGCTTTTCAACAAAGCGCTGCTCTTAGACGGAGTTCAATCGGTGGAGTTGGAACAACAGTTGGACCTGTTGGCTCATGCGTTGGAGGTAAGAGGATTTACATTCACGCAGTACCTGGATATTTTCAAAGGGTTCGCCGTTGCCGTAAAAAACATTATTAATGACTACTTTAACAATATTCACGGTCAAAACCTGACGCGTATTCTGGCTCAGACACCGACCGATCATATCCTGGAAAAATATCTTCCTCGTGAGGAAGAATTAGATGCAGAAAAAATCAAACATCGCGTCTCCGAAATTTTCTTCAGGGATCGCATCGCTGCCTCTTTGGGCCTGCAGCAGTTGGATCTTTTCCTCACCCGGATTCTTAACACCTTGTTTCACCAGTCCAATATGCTCCCCGAGGATAGACTCCACCTGTTGCTCAATTACGACTCGAAAAGAATTATCACCGGCCTGGACCAAGTCAACAACAAAGCCGTCGGTATCATCTACATGGGCAACAAAGGGCTCAACCTGCTCAAGCTGAAAAACCTGGGACTACCGATTCCCCCGGGATTTGTCGTAACTACGGAAGCTTTTCGATGCAGGGAAATAGTTGAAGGCTTTGCTCCGGTAAAAAAGGATTTTCACCAACAGGTGAACCACCAGATTAAACGTCTGGAAACAATTACCGGGAAACAATTCGGAAATCCATCCAACCCTCTTCTTCTCCGTTCGCAGTGGTGCTGCCATCTCCCAACCAGGGATGATGGAAACCTTTTTGGATGTAGGCATCAATGAGGAGATCGCCGCCGGAATGGCACATAAAACAGACAACCCCTGGTTTGCCTGGGACAATTATCGTCGTTTTTTACAGTGTTACGGGATGGGATTCGGATTGGAACGAAATACCTTTGATGCCATTATCGCTGATTTCAAGACAAGGCTGGGTATCCCGCTGAAAAAGGAGTTTACCGGTGATCAGATGAAGATGTTGGCTTTGGCCTACAAAGCCAGGATTCAGGACGATGGCATCACCGTATTGGAAGATCCCCTGGATCAGTTGTTTATGACTATCAACGCCGTTTTTTCATCCTGGGAATCCCCAAGGGCGAAAACATATAGAAAAATCATGGGAATCTCCAATGCCTGGGGGACTGCTGTGACGATCCAAGTCATGGTCTTCGGAAATATTTCAGCCCAAGGGGGGTCCGGTGTATTTTTCACTCACAATCCCCGCTGGTCCGGTGATACATTAAGCCCCTGGGGCGATTTCACCCTGGGAAACCAGGGTGAGGACGTTGTTGCCGGCCTGGTCACAACCTTGCCTATATCCGTAAAACAGCAGGAAATAGAAATGCGGGATACCGACATTACCCTGGAAACGCATTTTCCAGCGGTTTATGATGCCATCCGCAAGTGGGCGTCCATGCTTATTTACAAAAAAGGATGGAGCCCTCAGGAAATGGAATTCACTTTTGAAGGCCCTACCGCCGCCGACCTTTACTTGCTTCAAACCCGTGACATGGCCATCCGGGAACGCAAGTCCGTGGACGCATTCGATATCGGTACCAACTTGGAAGCCAGTTATCTGGGGCACGGAATTGGTGTTTCCGGTGGTGCCATGAGCGGAAGGGCTGTCTTCACCTTGGAAGGAATTCAGCGCTGGCGGGAAACCGAGCCTGAAACCGCCCTGATTTTGATTCGCAGGGATACCGTCCCCGACGATATTGAAGAAATACATGCCAGCAACGGCCTGCTTACCGCCAGGGGCGGAGTAACAAGCCATGCATCGGTTGTGGCCCATCGTTTGGGAAAAACCTGCGTAGTAGGCTGTGGAGCAATGGTGTGCAACGAAATTGGAAAGATAGCCCAGTTCAACGAGGTTATCATACGATCAGGAGATCATATTAGCATTGACGGTCGAGAGGGATCGGTTTATCAAGGGATTATGAAGATAAACACGACCTAAACTGAGCGAATAAAAAGGTCTAACCCTTAAACCCTTAGGACTTGACATGAATGAAGATCATCTAAAAATCGGGATCAATGGTTTTGGTCGAATTGGAAAACTCTCTCTCTGGCACCACGTGGGGCGACGCTACTTCAGTGAAATCGTTGTCAACATCGGTCGACAGGCCGGCACGAGCCTTGCCGATATCGCTCATTACGTGGAGAGGGACTCCACTTACGGACCCCTTCATGCCTTTCTTCACGGACATCAAGCTGAACCCGTGGTCAAGGACTTGGATGAAAGCTCCGGGACAATGATCGTAGATGGTATTCCCGTTCGATTTTTGCGAAATGCCCGGGCACCCCATCTAATCGATTGGAAAGAGAACGGCGTTCGGCTTGTGATCGATACAACCGGCCAGTTTCTTGATCCTTCCTTGCCGCCCGAACACCCCAAGGGATCCATTCGGGGACATCTGGAGGCAGGTGCCAAAAAGGTGATTGCTTCGGCCCCATTTAAAATTAAAGAGGAAGGGGTGCCCATGCCCGACGATGCCATCACCACGGTCATGGGGATCAACGCCAACGACTATGACCCTCGACGTCACAGAATTATCTCCAATGCATCATGTACGACAACCTGTCTAGCCCACATGATGAAACCCTTGATCAATGCTTTCGGCGCCAAACGAATACTGTCGGCATCCATGGCGACCGTTCATTCCGCAACCGGTTCTCAACAAGTATTGGATCGATTGCCAAAGAGCGGAAAAACAGATCTGAGAAAAAACCGATCCATCCTTAACAATATCATCCTCACCTCAACCGGCGCTGCAAAGGCACTTCGACTGGTAATTCCTGAAATGGAACACATCGGCTTCATCGCAGAATCGGTAAGGGTGCCTATCAGTTCAGGCTCTTTGATCATTCTGGTACTGAGTATTCAGGAAAGCCCGTCGGAGGATTTGATTCGCCGAGAAGTGATAAACAACGTTTACGAGCAGGCTGCACAACTGGACCCCAATAAGTATCTAAAATTTTCAAAAAAACAGAATGTGTCCGGTGACATTCTCGGGACGCCCAGGGCTGCAACTGTTATCGAAGGGGATGAAACCCATACACGCACGGCTGATCTCAGCCTTGATTTGAGTGGTATTCCCGGTTTTCCAAAAAAGGTTCTCGCCAACCTCAAGGACACCGTGGTCCGCGCACCTGTCACGCAGGCGGTAATTTATGGATGGTATGACAATGAAATGGGCAGCTATGTGAATATGTTAGGTGACAGAACGATAACCATAGCTGAAAACCTGTAAAGGGCAACACAATGGACAAAAAGTCGGCATCGATAGTAGATGAATGTATCTGCGCAGACATCCCGAAAGCATTGTATAATCGTGTTGTAGAACACTGCAAGGCCAAGGGCATCACCCCAGGTGAATTCATATTAGACGCAATCAGCGAAAAACTGTCATCCATTCACAGAGAACGGCGCAGAAAACCAAGGCTTTAATGGTAGGCACAGCACTTATTAGGCCGGCAATCGTTGTTTTCATCGTACTGATGCAACTTTTGTCAGGATGCTCCACATCGCAGTTACATACGTTCCAACGTCGTGCGGACAAAGACGATTATCATTGGATCGCCCAACAAGCCATCACCTGTAATCAGACATCAACCGTTTGCGGCCGAATTCACCTGATCAAAGGAGATGCATGCTTCAACATAGCAAAGGCGGCACCTTCATCCAAACCCTACAATGCCTGTGCCGCCGATGAACTTGAAAAGGGATTGGCATTAATCCCGGTATGGACCGATTACACTCAACACCGCAGGGTCCGGGAAAATCTTTGTCAATCCCTGCTCAATCTTACTACCCTGCAATCCGGCGAACCGGTTGAGCAAACCTTGGCCAGGCTCTTCAAGGCGGCAAAAGAGCTTTCCGTCTTGGCACCCAAAAGCGTTCCGGCAACTTACTATCTGGCCTGCGTACCCCTATGCCGGGCTCGTTACATGCTCCCAGAAATCAATCCTGCCAAACACATCATCGTATGCAACCGGCTAAAGCGAAACCTTACACAGGTATTGTCCATGATGGAGGCCGCGAAAGAGCAGCCTCCCCAGGACTGGGATCGATTTGCATCAAGGGTTCAAAAACTATCCTTCGACCTGGGAATAGCGATCCAGTCAGCCCGATGCCGGTAAAAAGCTGATGCATCAGTTAGCCGGATCCAACAAATGGGTAGATAATTTCAACTCGCCGTTATCATCAACGACCTGAATCCATTTGAGGTCACGCCTTGGGAGTGTGAGAAATAGGCAAGGCGTGGTAATCACCTGGAGGACCAGGTTTTCTGGTGACGGAGATATCCAATGGACAGACACCTTTGCGACTCGATCTTTAACTTGCACGGTTTTATCCGCCAATTCAACGGCGTACCCACCGGTATTTCGAAATCCCAT
>DAOWNV010000113.1 GCA_030642405.1 Desulfosarcina sp. | reverse complement strand
TTAGGTTTGATTACGGCAAACCGGTCAAGAGACGCACTGTCGGGAACCGCAGCATGTGTTTCGATATTGACTACATCGAAAACCCGTCGAAACGCCTCCTTGCGATCTTCTACAAAGTCCATAAAAACACCCTGAGGTGGGATCCCTGCAGCAAAGTAGATATAATTATTCAACTCTTGGCGGGGAAAGCGGTACATAAAATTAAAAATTTCAGGTTGGCGGACCCAAACCGTTCCAGGATCTACGTTTAAATGGCTGATTTCACCTGCTTGAACATATGCATATGCACCGATGACACAATCACGCATGGTGGTCAAATCCACAGTTGAAAAAGGTCCGAGAAAGCACCCATCAGAAGGCGAACCATGGATGTTTGCATAATGAGTGGAAATGGTATCCCGGATAAAAAACCTTTCCAGCGTTTCCGGATCATGAGAATAATTATGGACCAATGTTTTTATCAAGAAGCTGTCATAAATCCGGATTTCTTCATCCTCGCTTACCGGAATATTATAATCTTGATATTGAAAGATGTCTCCGCTCTTTTTCAATTCGTCACCACGAATATCACTTTTATACAGCAACGAGTTGGTAACAATACATCTGCCTAAAAAATAGCTGCCGGCAAGATTGGAATTTTTGAACACCAAATTCAATGGGTGGTTGGGTGTAATTCCATAAAATGCATAAAACTTGGCCATCTGCCTGCTTGGTACGAGATTTTGTACCATTGGGTGGACATCAAATTCCAGTTCCCGAAGATTGATGTTCACTCGTTGAATGATACGATCGAAGAGTTTTTCTAATTCTTTCATCCTGCCGCCTTTTCGGATAATTGTGAATCGGAATTTTTCATGGAATAGAAGGTGGCTGCAAAAACATCCGATAATCTTAACACACCGACTATTGCCTCTCCACGGGTGACCAGCAGAGACAAATTGGAACCGGCGGTCAACTGATGAATAGCCGTATTCAATGAGGCTTTCTCATTGACATATTCTCCCTCAGTCGGTGTCTGCATGTAATCGATTACACTCATTTTAGAAACCAAGGTATAGACATCAGTATTGGGTGGCGATAATTTAAGGTACTCCTCCTGCTGCAAGGCAACGGCCTTTCTTGTAAATCCGAAACGCCGGTTCTCTCTAATTTGTATCAAATTGGCATCTTTAGGCTCTATCGCAAACAAGAAGTCCATCTGACTTATTTTTCCGATCACGCGTCCCTTGTTGTTCAAAACAAGCACCCCGCGATGTGAATATTTACTTTTTTTGTATGCCTCTTGTGCTTTCTCCAATTCCATGACAGCTTCATAAAGAGTTGCCCCTTCCAAGACGGTGGCATATTCAGAAATCGGAACCATCAATTCATTGACAAGAATTTTTTTCACTTCGTCCTCCGCTTTGTTCCATATACGATTCCAAAAAAAAATTCACTGAACTCAGCAATCCGTACAACCATCTACAGCTTGTAGCAAATGAATTGATACTCCTTGCACCTTAATTGATATACGAGATGGTATCATTTCAAGTGCGTCGAGCTATAGTTTGCAGGCAAGTAAGGTTTTTCTAACCACTTCGAACATGTCGCCGAAACGTAAAATACCGGTTACAGTATCCCCTGTTTTGACGATCAAAGGCTGATGCACATCCATCACATAAAGGTTCAATGCCTTTTCCAGCGTGTCTTCCTCCTGGAGATACTCGATGCTTTCCGGTACATGCATCACGTCGGCAACCAATTTTTTGCTACCTCGCTGACAAATCGACTGCTCTGGTTCCAGCCACAAATTGAATTCCTTGACCGCTTTCATGACGAAATCCGAAGTGAGTGTTCTGTCGGAGCGATTGCTCGTAAATTTTTTATAGTTTGGTTCTAAAGCTCGGAAAATGTCGATCATGGTTACTTTTCCGATAAACTTGCCATTATCATCAACCACGATGGCGTCCCGGTGTGCGTGTTCGTTGGTCTGTCGAGCCGATTCAAGTGCCTGTAATACATTTACAAGAGAGTCTGTTTTTTTTACTGCAACATAACTATTGATAGGAATCATCAAATCTTTCACGAAAACTTTTTTCATGGGTTACCTCACCTTTACGGGTTATACGCTCGGTTTCATTACGGGTTCCGTTTTAAAACAGCCCTGCCGGAATGAGCGGCAAGGCTGCCCGGATAAGTGCTATTGGACATGTTGAATATTATCCGATGGTAATAGGCATTCCCATAATGGGCCAAAGCACTTTTACCGCAAAGGCAGTTACCACCATGAGAATAATGCTTGCGGGAATTCCCCACAAGAAAAATTCACCTGTCGTGAACTGTTTTGAATCGTAGGCGATGGCATTGGGCGCGGCTCCCACCAAAAGAAGAAAGGGCATCCCAGCTACCACTAGGGAAGCGAACAGGATCACCTCACCGGCCACACCCAGGTATGGAGCAATAACCAAGGCAACGGGAAGGGAGATAGCAATGGCCGCCACGTTCATGATAAAGTTGGTCATCATCATGACAAAAAAAGCAATGCTCATGACAAAAACGAATCCCGTGGACTCTTTAAACATGGTCAACCAGTTGACGGCCATCCATTCGGCTGCTCCGGTCTGCCAGAGACAAAATCCTATACTCATAGCTCCTGCAAAAAGTAGGATAATATTCCAAGGGACCTCTTCCAGATCGTTGATGTCTAATAGCCCGGTGGCAAAAAAAAGAACCGTTGAAGTCAATAACACTGCGGTTTTGTGTGGGGGCGTAAACTCCGGCATTGTGGATTTCAGTATTGCAGAAATACCCAATACCAGGATGGTCAACCCAACAATGGTCGCTGCAATAACTTCAGTTTTGGTGATCCCACCCATCTCTTTACTGAGTTTTTTTGCTTTTTCCCGAAGCCCTGGAATTGTTGCCTTTTCAGGTTTCATAACGATCATGAAAAAGCCCCACAGTAAAAAAGTCATCAACCACCCAATGGGAGCCATATAGTAAGTCAATTCAAAAAATCCCACACTTTTTCCTGCCACTTCTTTGAAAAAGCCAAGAGCGACAGCCCCGCGAGCGGCACCCAACAGCGTAACAATCGAACCGGCACCGGCAATATAAGCCATACCGATAAATAGGCCCTTTCCAAATTTGGTGGGCTTATCCCCTTCCCCATACATGGCATAGATGGCGACAAGCAATGGATAAATCGTTGCTGCAACAGCAGTATGAGCCATGATATGGGTCAGCGCCGCAGTCAGTACAAAACAGCCCAAATAGATCATACTGGTTCGTTCACCGACAATTGCAAGCATTTTATATGCGATTCTTCGTGTCAGACCGGTTTTGGTAAAAACAATGCCGACGACGATGGAACCAAAAATGAAGAGTACGCTCGGATCCATAAAGTCCTTGAAAGCTTCTTTTGCAGAGCGAATAAAAAAAAGGACTTGAAGTATTCCGATTGTCAGGCTGGTAACGCCAATGGGCACCACCTCGAAGACCCACCAAGTAGCTGCCAAGAGGAACACGGCCAAAGCACCTTTCCCCTCAGGAGACAGCGCAAACGCTTTTCCTTCAGGATCTAGTGCATCAGGCCAAGGTGGTGAATAATAAACCACGATAAACAAAATAATTCCGATTGCCATAAATAGATATTTATTCCAGCTGAGCCAGACTGTTGGCGTGGATGCTGCGTCGCTACTCATTGATAAAATCCTCCATTGCACCCATGGTGCGTCGATTATAAATTACAGTTTACAGGCTAAAATCGCATCGCAAACAAACTCATAGGCATCTGTGAGTCGGAGAACGCCAATGGCTTTATTCTTTTCTGTTACCAACAGTGATTGATGATGCCCTAAAACAAGCTGGTGAATTGCTTCCCCAAGGGATGCATCCGGATCTATGAGTTCGCTCTCTTTGGGTTTGTGCATAAAAGCCTTGACCTGGATTTTCGATGCTTTTTCACAAATCTGATCCAACGGATCCTGCCATAGGTTGAAGGAATCGATGATGGCTTTCTGGTATTTCCGGGTAAACCCTGAGTGTAATGGGCCAGTGTCGGAGAGCATGTCCTCATATTTTGGTTCTAAAGACTTTAAGATACCCCAAAGATCGACCTTGCCGACAATCTCTTGATCCTTGTTAAAAACATAGATGGCTCGATGTCGATGCTTACTCTGATCGAATTCCACATGGGATTGCTTCAGGGCAGCCACAGCCTCGCTAAGCGTGACATCTTCAGACACCGTTGCATATTCAGACAACGGTATCATCAGGTTTTTTACCAGTTTCGTCTTCACTAATATCCTCCTTATCCATTTATTTTTTGGGGTTCTTCGACCCATTTTAAGCGATTGAATCAGACACGAAAAAGATGTGTAACACGCCGGCGGTTGTCTACCATATGGTGTTTCGAATTACAAGAGAATGGTTGGATACTTGCTTTATCATGAAAAATTATTGGACAATTATTTTTATGAACTATAAAGAAAAAGGTATTAAATAAATGGGCATAAATTCGGAGGAGATAACAAAAATATTAGGCGGTGGGAGAGATGGAAGCGTCGGAGAAATCAGCATTCAAACAAATGTTGGGTCGTGAAATAAAGTCATCTATGGAGCTTTTACAGGCAAAGAAAGTAAAAGCCCCGTTCGTACGTCTTAAAAATTTCACAATCCTAAGAAACCGGTAAAACCCCCTTGGCAATATGGGCATAGGCACTATGGTTATGAATTGATTCGAAATTTTCCGCACTAACAGTAAACCAAGTGATATTTGCATCGGCAATAAGCCGCTTTGAAATATCTCGAACCACATCCTCCACAAACTTCGGGTTGGAATAACCCTGTTCAGTCACATTTTTTTCATCCACCCGCTTGAGAACGGAAAATACATCGCAGGAAGCACAGGACTCCACCAACTCGATCATATCCTCCAACCAAATAAATCTCTTAAACCGGGTTTGGAGTTGGACGCTACCGCGTTGGTTATGTGCGCCGTAGTTGGAAATCTCTTTGGAACAAGGGCAAACCGAAGTAATAGGAACGTTCACTTCGGAGACGATATCAATATCGTTGCTGGAATTGCTGGTGCCGATAATTCGGCAGTTGTAATCCATCAGGCCCGGGGCACGACTAACCGGCGCCTGTTTTTCGATAAAATAGGGAAAGCTAACCTCGATATGAGCAGAGGCTGCGTCCAAATTCTTTTTCATGGTCTCCAGAAGGATTGAAAATTTCTGCAGCGAGATTTCCGGTTTCAGTAGATGCAACATCTCCACAAACCTGCTCATATGCGTCCCTTTGTACTCCTTGGGAAGATCCACATACATATTTATGGAAGCGATGGTACTCTGGGTACCATCCCTTCGATCTTTCACGCGAATAGGATAACGAAGGTTTTTTATTCCTACCTTATCGATGGGGATATTGCGGTGATCCGGATCGTTTTGTACATCTCTCATAATCATCCTGCTTATACAACTGGGGGTCACTGCAAAGTTGATATTAAAAATCAAAGGGTTTCGTATCAGAAATCCAGGTTCTACTTCAACAAGTATTCCTTTTTCACGTGGCTCATAGCACGATATATGTTACCTTTGATTTTCCGGTTTGTTCGGTAGAGCCTATCCAACATGGCTTTGATCTCCGCTCGTTTTGTCTTTCCAGCTGATGGGCAAGGGTTGGTGAAATTAGGAAATTGCTGGGACCTGGCAAATTTGCTGATGCTGCTTTCATCGACCATCGCCAACGGACGTATAACGGTAAATCTCCCTTGGAAAAAAAATTGTTTGGGCACCATAGTGCTAATTTCCCCGGCATAACACATATTTAGAAATAATGTTTCGATAATATCGTCTTTGTTGTGCCCCAATGCAATCTTATTGCATCCGAGCTGATCCGCTATTTCAAACAACCGTTTGCGTCTCAATCTGGAACAGAGAAAACAGGGATTCTCCCTGTTTTTTGCACTATGTGCAACGACGCCATGATCAGTCTGATCGGTGTAGAGATGAAAACCCAGTTCCCTGCAAATGTCGGTCAACGGTTCACTGAAACCGCCTTCAAATCCAGGGTCGACATAAATGGGGTGCAGTTCGTAAAACACCGGCACGCGTTTTTGACGCTCCGCCAATGCCCATAACATTGTCAGGCTATCTTTACCGCCTGAAACGGCCACCGCGATGCAATCACCGTCTTGAATCATATCGTAACGATGGATAGCTCTGCCGACCAGGCTATTCAGCGCCTTGTAAGAATAGCTATATCGAGGCAAAAAATTGCTTTCCAACCCGAAAGTCTACTGCGCCTAATCGTTCACCGTGACAACTTTACCTGCAGCAATCTCACGCAGGGCAACGACAATATCTTCGTTTTTGGGCGAACTTACCAGATACTCCGATCCTTCGCGAATCTGTCGTACACGTGCGGCAGTCATGTGTACAAGCTTAAAGCGATTTGGTACCTTTTCCAAACAATCTTCAATAGTAATACGTGCCACATTTGCCTCCTTGTTACAATATCTCAACGAACTCGTAGACGCGTTTCCCACCCGGCGCGTTGAGGACGATCTCGTCTCCGGGTTTTTTTCCAATGATGGCCTTTCCTAAAGGTGAAGTGACCGAAATTTTCCCTTTTTCGATATCCGATTCTTCAGGACCCACCAGTTGGTATTCCACATCTTCTCCGGTATCCACATTTTCCAACACAACCGTACATGCAAAAACCGCCCTATCCTTTGGCAGGTCGTCCGGTTCAATGATTTCCGCAGTTCCCAGTTTAAACCCCAGTTCCCTGAGTCTACCTTCAATGAAAGCCTGTCGTTCCTTTGCTGCATCGTATTCGGCATTTTCACTCAGATCACCATGGGATCGTGCCTCTTCAATGTCCCGAATAACACGAGGCCTTTCGTTAGATTTAAGGTGTTCCAGCTCTTTTTTTAACGTCTGGTACCCCTCAGGGGTCATGGGTATTCTTTCCAATTGGCGACTCCTACACGATTCTCAGTTGAATAAAAAAAAGGTCCGATAATCTGAAAAACAGATCCCCATGGCACACGCCATTGGGGAATTTAGTGTTTCTTGGTACAAACAGCAACGATGGTTATTTTATCTTTGCATCACTTTACCATTGAGCGATGATACTGGTACCGGCTTGGACTTTATCCCCGACAACAACCTTTATTTCAGCATCCGTGGGCAGATAAACATCCAGTCTAGATCCGAAGCAGATCATTCCAAACCGTTCCCCCCGTTTTAGGGTGTCTCCGGACTGGACGGTACAAATGATGCGCCGGGCCACTAGTCCGGCAATCTGAACGAAGCCAACCGTTTTGCCTTCAGGACTTTCCAAAAGCAAGGCGTTGTGTTCATTCTCCTTGGACGCCTTATCCAGATTGGCTGAAAAAAACTTTCCAGGATAATAATGTACCTTACGGATGGTTCCCTCGTGGGGAGCGCGATTGACATGAACATTGAACACTGACATGAAAACACTGACCCGTTTGCATGCCCCGTCATAATATGGCGTCTGACTTACAGATTCCACTTTAATTACTTTGCCATCGGCAGGTGAAACGATGGTATCTTTATCATTGGGTATCAGTCGATCCGGATCCCTGAAAAAATAGCAGATAAAACCGGTAATCATCAGTCCCACAACTGATAGCCACCCAATGTTCAACAAAGCAAAAATTGCTGTCGCAAAGGCGGAAGCAAAAATGAACTGATACCCGGGCTTTGCCACTGGAAAGGCGGTCTGACTTGGCGGATCAGACCAATTGAATCGTGTCATTGCATCCTCCCCGGCCCTTATACCTACCGGTTCATGGTGTATTTGATTTTCTTAAACTTGTTTCTATATCCAAGACAGACAAACATGTCAACAACAACCCGAATTCTTATTCAATACCTGAACCTGGGCGTCAGACTGCCGGATATATGCCGGGGTCAACATTTCAATGGAATCAACATCGTTACGATTTAACCGATCCAATGCCAACAAACCGACCGATGACGCACGAATCACATGCTGCATTGGGTCTGCGATATGCACCTTCGGCATTCCGGATGCAAACACATGTTCATACAAAACTGCACCCGATCCCACCAGAATGGTACCATTAGGCAGTGTCCTCGCTACTGCTTCGGGTGAAGATACG
>DAOWNV010000019.1 GCA_030642405.1 Desulfosarcina sp. | reverse complement strand
CTTCAAGGCGTGATGTCAGGTGCATAGTGGACTATGTGCCTGTTATCGCAACGTAGAAGACGGGCAAAAGGGCAAACAGGATGCGTAGGTTATTTTTTGGAAGTTCCCTTAAGTACATTCATAGAAGAAATACTCACTGTGTTGTTGTAAAAAGCGGCCTTCGTTCCAACTGCTTGAATAATTTCAAAAAGCGCTCTTGTCCTGTAATGTCTCGGTCATCGAGGCACCTTCTAATCACCTTAAAGTACCGTCGAACAACATCGGAATCCAGTTTCAGTGTTTCGGTTGCCTCCGGCACTGCCTGCTCCACCAAATCGGTCTCACGTTTTTTAAACACATCCAGCCATTGCCTAATGGAAATCTTAACCGGTTCAGGAGCGTCCTTTCGAACCACCCAGCGGGCAAAAACAAAGGGAAGAGAATGAATCTTGAACCACATTGCGGCAAGGTCGGTGACAATAAACGATGAGTTTTTATCTGTTCTTTGTCCCTTGATCAGCGCGCGATCACCGATCAATAACGCACCATCTGGTTGTTGCCCATCGGCCACCAATCGGGGCAAACGGTCGAAACCGTGAACATGCCCGAGCAACAAAAATAGTAGTCGTACGCTGGAAGCGGTTTCTCCGGTAATCCGTATTGTATGCGGTTCATGCATCTCTTCGAAGGGAAAACGTGAGAACAAAAGTACGCTCATGGACTCGCCTGCTGCGGCAATACCGAAACGTCCCACCGTTTCCACAACACCTTCTAATCGCGCAAGTCCACCAACCGGAACGGCCGCGGCAACCACAGTACTTGACAGTAGAGCTGAGATACTCGCTTTGGGCACCAATGGAATAAATCGGCATCCTGAAGGAGGGCCGAGAGCCCGGTACGGCGCCATGTTGACGTACGGAATCATGGCCACAGGTACGGTCATTCAAAGTCTCCTTGAGCAATATTTTCCTTTTCTCCAAACATCCCGTCCCGCTCAACAGGTGTAAATCCTGCCATGGAAATGGTTTCCATCATCTTTGTCCGGGCTAAACCGATGGGCGTGGCCGCCCCTGCCAGATGAGCGATTTTTTCTTCACTTATAGTTCCGTCCATATCGTCCGCTCCCCAGCTAAGTCCTGCGGCACCTGTTTCCAGACCTGTCATGGGCCAGTATGATTTCAAATGGGGGATATTATCCAAAACAAGCCTGGATATGGCCAGAACGGACAGTGTTTCCAACGGTGTCGGCCCCTGTTCGATAAACCTGCCGGTTCCCGGTTGAAAAGGCAGAGGAATGAAACAGGAAAACCCACCCGAATCATCCTGCGCCTGTCTTAAAATCAGCATGTGCTCGATCCGTTCCTCCCATGTATCACCGAAGCCGAAAAGCATGGTTGCATTGGTGGGTATCTTTTTGCTGTGAGCGAGTTGATGAATGCGCACCCAGTTTTTTGGACTGGTCTTTCCCTTCCAATGCAACCGATAAAGGCGTTCGGAAAAGATCTCTGCTCCTCCACCTGGCATGGCGTCCATGCCTGCCTCTTTCAGTTGATCCAACACATCCGATTCGGACAGTTTGCCCGTTCGAGCAAAGTAGTCGATTTCGACAGCCGTATATGCTTTGATGTGAAGGTCTGGAAAGTTGGAACGAAGAGAAGCAATCAGTCCCAAACTTCTCCTATAGGACCATATCTGGTTCAGGCCGCCAACAATATGCGCTTCAGTAGGACGCAGCCGTTCAACCTTTTCTAAAATCTCCGATTCTTCCATCACATAGGCGTGGGGCGCGGTTTTAGACGCAGCATAATTGCAGAAAGTGCAGCCGCTTCCGCAGATATTCGACGGATTGATTTGAATGTTGAAAACATAGGTGGCTTCTCGGCCAAACCGTTTTTGTCTGTTCGACAATGCAGCATTTCCCAGACGATGCAGTCGATCCGGTGTAATCGATTCAGCCAGGCTGTACGCCTCTTCCCTTGTTAAACGCTCACAAAGCGCACCTTTATTTAGAGCCTTTTCAAATATCGATTTGTCCATAAAAAATCGTTCCTATCCAAAATCGGTAAGGCCAAGTTGTTTCCACATCCGGTCAACCCTCTTTTCCACTTCAGGATCAAATTCCACGGGCCTGGGATATCTCTTTTTCCACCGGGCGTCAATGGCAATGGGAAAATCGAAGATCAGACGATTTCCGGCAACGGTTCGTCGAGCAGGATAGATATCCCTCACAGGATCGAACCTTGTGAACCATCCCCATAAAACCATAATTTGGTTGTCGAGCGGGACATCTTCGGAGACAAAAACGTGAAACAGATAATCTTTTCCTGTTTCATGGCGTATCAGCATCTGGCGGATAGGCTCAATGGTCGTACATGAGTTTTTGACCTGAACTATCAAAAAGGATGGACCCAGCTGCGCTGTGTCGATTACATCGGGATGCAACTCAAAAGGATTGGGCGCCGGTCCAGGCGGTTCATTTCGAAGGATCTTTTTTTCAATTTCCGTGGCGATGATAATAAGCCGGCTCCCCGTGTTCATGGATGGCCCCGTAAAATCCAGGGTGTCTTGTGCCGTAGGCGCCAGCAGGTGTATACCGGTTTTCGCATCCAGGTGCCGCCACAAGGCATGACTCACCGCAACGATATCCCTTACATCGACATCGCGATCCACGGTGATCATAACCTTTGTCAGAGACATTTGTCCTTCCCCCAGTATCCCAAGTGTATGTTTGAGCGCTTCTTTTGGGTAGCGTTCCCTCAACGACATCACTGCCAGCGCATGAAAACCGGTTTCCGGGTAGGCCCAAAGGTCGGAAACAGCAGGACGGATCATCCGTAAAAGCGGCAGAGTCATCGCCTGTATCGCCTCTCCCAGGTAGAAGTCTTCCTGGACCGGCTTGCCTACCACCGTTGCCGGATAGATAGCATCTTTTCGTGACAGGATTCGTTGTACACGGAATACCGGGAAATCGGCTGCATGGGAATAGTGACCGAAATGATCGCCAAACGGCCCTTCCCATTTCATATCTCCGTATGTCACCGTCCCTTCCAGAACAAATTCAGCCTGGGCGGGAATACTATGGCCGGTTGTTTCTTTTCGGTAGATGACATCCAAAGGAGAACCCATCATGTAAGCGGCCATCAAACGTTCATCAATTCCCTCGGGAAGAGGTACAATAGCCGCTGCGATCAGTGCAGGAGGACCACCTAAAATCACACTGACGGGCAAGGGCTGGTTCATTTCCATCGCTCGGTGAAAATGGAAGCCCCCACCTTTTTCGATTTGCCAGTGCATGCCGGTGCTTTTTTCATCAAAACGCTGCATCCGGTAGATACCCAAATTCCCAGTTCCATTGTCCGGGTCCGTGGTGTGGACCAATGGAAGAGTAAAAAATGGCCCTCCGTCATGGGGCCAACATGTGAGTACCGGCAGCCGATTTAAATCTGGAAGCTGGGAAATCGTTTCCAGAACGGGCCCTTTTTTAACCTTTCGCATTCGCGCTTTCAAAAGTGCTCTCAAGTCAGGCGCAGCCTTTATAAAATTTATAATTCCAGGCGGCATTAACCTTCTGGAAAGCCGGTGAATTCTTTCTCCAAGTAGCGCAGGGTCCCCGCCAAAGGCCAACTCCGTTCGGTTGCGGGTGCCAAACAGGTTTGTTACAACACGATATGATGATCCTTTTACATTCTCAAACAGAAGGGCCGGACCATTCATGGCCATGACCTTGTGCTGAATGATTGTCATCTCCTGATTGGGGTCCACAGGGACCCGAACACGGGCCAACTCCCCGTCTTTTTCCAGATGAGAAAGAAATACTCGCAGGTCGGTAAAAGGCAAAGGATGTCCTCCCCTGTTCGTGTATCCGTTTAGGCAATCATTGGAGCAATGGCTCCGGCAACTCCAGCAATGGTTGAAATGGGGAAAAATCGTTGACCAATGGGAATGACGGGGATGTACATCAAGATGAGAAATACCGCCGTAACACCCAATGCCAGCCAGGCCATCGAACCACCGCCGACAAGGATTACCACGACAGCCAGAACACACCAGGCCGCAATATGAATTCCGCCGGCCACGTTCAAAGCATTTCGACGCCCCAATGATGCCGGAAGGCTGTAAATATGATTCTTCCTGTCGCTTTCAATATCCATGAGCGAATAGATGATGTCCGCACCGCTTAACCAGAAGAAAACAAACCATGAAAAAAGAATGACGGGCGTAGTAAACATAGGATGACCCGCAGCAGCCACATAAGCACCCAAAGGTGCCAGGGCCAGGCACAATCCAATGCCAAAATGGCAAAATGGGGTAAATCGTTTAAGAAGTGAATACCCCAGCAGAGGAACCAATGGAATAGGTGAAAGATAGAAGCACCAACCGCCCAGCACCCAACAGCTAACAAGATAAACAGCAAGACCTGAAAAGGCTATCATCAATGCCATGGATAACTTCATCTTGCCGGCCGGGAGCTCTCTATCGGCAGTGCGTGGATTCCATCGGTCAATGTGTCGATCAAACACCCGGTTCATGGCCATTCCGAAAATTCGTGCTCCCACAGCAGCAAAAACTATCAGCACCATGACACTCATGGCAGGAAATTGCTTTCCTGCCCCCAACCAGGCTCCGGTAAAAATAAGCGGGAGGCTGAATGCCGTGTGTTCAACTTTGGTAAAATTCAGGATTTTGTTCAGATTGGATTCCGCATTCATTTTATTTTTTTTTCATCAATTTTGGGTAATTCGTTTGCCACAGCACTTGCTATTCGATCCGATACCCAGTTCAAGTTTTTTGCAATGTCCACCCGCCCCTTTTCATTGGCACCATCGCTGATCCCTTTGAGCATCAAACAGGCAATTCCATAATAGGCGGCCACACGGGCAACAGCTGTGCCTTCCATGTCTACCAGGTCACCCAGCCCAGCCAATTGAATTCGATCGGCAGTTTTGAAAACCGGCCGGTCACATGTAACCAGACGGGCCGTGTTCAGATAACGAAACCAAGATGTATCACAAAAAACTGCCTTTTCCTCTTTCCCGAACCGGTCGCAATCCCCTTCAATGGCACGATGGATTCGGAACAAGTCACCGGTGGACCACTTATTTTCTATGTTTAAACTTCCGCAAAGTCCGGCATTCACCAGTATTGATACCCGATGGTGAAGCACCAGATGCATGGCGGCAACAGCCGCGGCAACTTTCCCCATTCCGCTGATTACCGTAACACAGGATTCGTATCTTGTGTCACCGCCGTGATAACCTGTAAAGGGCCCGGTGACCATTGGTTTGGCACAGATGCGATTCACAAAAGGGTCCGCTTCACGTTGGGTGGCAAAAAGGATACCGATCATTAAAGGGCACCGGCCTCTTTTGCCATCTTTTCCAAGACCTGGATGGCACGTTGCCCCTCCTTTGGAAGATTCAGACTAAAATCATTCACGAAAGTTGAAATATGGGAATGAAGCACCTTTTCATCCATTTCCTGTGCATGTTCTTGGATGTAAGGTATTGTTTGATCAGGATTGGCATTTGCTGTTTTGATACTACGATTGACGGCATTGTCAATTTGCTTGATTAAGGCGTCCCCCAGCTCTCTTTTTGCGGCAATGCAGCCTAAAGGAATGGGTAAACCGGTCTTTTTCTCCCACCATTGTCCTAAATCCACAACCGGAACAAACCCTTCCGATTCAAATGTGAATCGGCTTTCATGAATGATTACGCCACAGTCGGCAATCCCCGATTTCAAGGTTTCAAATATCCGGTCGTAGGGAACAAAGGTTTTCTGTGTCGCTTCCGGCGCCCACAACTTGAACAATAAATGTGCCGTGGTCCATTTGCCTGGAAGCACGATCCTCAGTTCTTTCAGTTCTGAACGGTGGATATTCGCATTGGCGATTAGAACAGGCCCGCAGCCGAATCCCATGGCTGAACCGCTGTTTAGAAGTTGATAGCGTTTTTTTAACTTGAGCCAAGCATAAAAGGAGAGTTTTGTAACATCTAATTCGTCGACAAAGGCCATGTCGTTCAGAGTCTCCACATCATGGAGAACCGGTTTCATCCGGTGGCCGGAAACCTTTACATCGCCTCTAGCAATGGCGTTGAACATAAAAGTGTCGTTGGGACATGGGGAATAGCCGAAAGTGAGTTCTTTGGACACAAATCCACCCTATCGGTCATAAAACTCACCGACCTTGTCCACAACGTAGGCCAGTTGAGCTTCGGTGAGTTCTGGAAAGATGGGAAGTGCTATCGTTTGATTGGCTGCGGTTTCGGCCACAGGGCAATCTCCCGGACCGTATCCCAGTTTCGAGAAACACTCCTGCAAATGCAGGGGAACAGGATAGTATATTTCGGTTCCAATACCCTGTTCGCTGAGATGGGATCGTAATTTATCTCGGTTCTTCTCCACACGAATGACAAACTGGTTGTATATGTGCCTGGATTCTTTTTCTTGCGGCAAACCAATCATGTCCATTAAACCGGCATCGGAAAATAGTTTACGGTAAAGTGCTGCATTTTCCCGTCTGATATCGGTCCATTTGTCAAGGTAGTCCAACTTTACGGTTACTATAGCGGCTTGTAGTGCATCGAGACGAAAATTTCCACCCACCAGTTTATGATAATATTTGGGGCTTGAACCATGGCCCCGAAGGATTTTCAATCGTTCGTATACCTTTGCATCACCGGCAGTCACCATTCCGCCATCTCCAAAAGCCCCAAGATTCTTGGAAGGAAAAAAAGAGAAACAACCGAAATCCCCAATACTCCCGGCTCTGTGTCCTTTATACTCGGCCCCAATCGCCTGGGCTGCGTCTTCGATGATCGTCCATTCGTTGGCGTGTGCAACATCCAACAAGGGGTCCATATCTACACATTGCCCATATAGGTGAACAGGTATGATGGCCTTTACTTTCTTCAGTTCCTCGTTGGACAACTTGTCGACAGCCTCTTTAAGTCGAACCGGATCAAGGTTATAGGTGTCCGGATCAATATCAATGAAAATGGGTGTGGCGCCTACCCTGACAATCGCTCCTGCAGTAGCAAAAAACGTATAGGGTGTTGTAATAACACGATCACCGGATCCGATTCCTGAAGCCATCAATGAAATGATCAAGGCATCTGTTCCCGAAGAGACGCCAACCGCATGATCCACGCAACAATAATCTGCGATCTTGTTTTCCAGCGCTTCCACCCGTGGTCCCAGGATAAAATACTGGTTTTCAAAGATCTCTTCGACAACCTCCAAAACACGCTTCTTGATGGTTTGATATTGCGCTTTAAGATCGAGCAGAGGAACTTCCATGTATTGTATCTTTCTGTCGGCTTGCCGCATCTTTGGTGTTCACAAACTGTTTCTAACCAAATAATGCTTGCCGAATCAATATATTGAATCTTATGAATCTAGTGCCGTGAGAATCGATGGCCATTTCTATTTTTTCTTTTCCCGTTCAGGTCGTTTTTCCGCATAGCGCCGGCAGCATCGATGCACTGTGTCTCCACAGCATTATACCCTAAAATCGAGTTAACCTCCCGGGTCATGGCTCCACAATAGCGGATGCGCAATTCCTCCGTCATGGCGACAACCGCTTCTGCCTGATCGTTGATGCTGATATGCAAATATCCCTTACAAGTCCCAGGATATCTCTTAAGTGCCTGATGGACACGGGTCAGGGTTTCCCGGTTGGATGCCTCGGCGTTCACCTTTAACCTGATTTCCACAGTCCAGGTCTCTTCCGCCTGCTCCATGGGAATTACGGTATCGGCGAGAATCTTTACACCATTGTCCTCTACCTGTACCTGTCCCTGTACCAACACAGCCGTGTCCTCGGTCAGCAAATCCGCACATTCGGTATAAATGGATGGAAATACAACGACCTCAACACTGCCAAGGATGTCTTCTACCGTGGCAAATGCCATAAGCTCTTCTTTTCGCGTTCGGATCACTTTTACACTGCTGATGGTTCCGCCGATACGAACCGCACTTTTGTCGTCCACCTCCTTGATTCCCAAAGCATCGGCGGTGGTGAACTTATCCATGATACTTTTAAAGCGATCTAATGGATGACCGGTTACATAAAAGCCCAGCGTCTCTTTTTCCTCCTGTAGCTTTTCCCGGTCATCCCACTCGTCGATGGATGGTATGGTCGGCAGATTAATCTCAACCACTTCTCCGTTACTGGAACCGAAAAGGCTCATCTGTGCACTGTTTCTCTCCCTTTGAATCCGCTGTCCATGATCCAGGGCATCCTCTAAAACCCCCATCAATCTGGACCGGTATACGCCGGTGGAATCCATGGCTCCACACCGTATCAGGCTTTCCAACACCCGTTTGTTCACTTTTGTCAAGTCCACCCTTTTGCAAAAATCGAACAACGATGTAAATTTGCCATTTTCTCTACGCTCTCGAATGATCAACTCAACCGCTGCTTCACCAACGTTTTTGACTGCGGCTAAACCGAAACGAATTCGACCGTTGACCGCTGTAAACATGGTTGAACTCTCATTAATATCGGGAGACAGGACTTCGATGTTGTGCGTCCGACATTCGTTTATGAATTTTACCACGCCATCAATGGTATCGATTTCGCTGGTTAGCAGTGCAGCCATGAACTCAACTGGAAAATGGGCTTTTAGATACGCCGTCTGGTAAGCGATCAGCGCATAGGCCGCGCTATGGGATTTATTGAATCCATAACCACCGAATTTTTCGATCAGGTCAAACAGTTCGGTGGCGACACCTTTGTCGACCTTGTTCTCTACTGCTCCATTAATAAATTTTTCGCGGTGTTGGGCCATCAACGCTTTGATCTTTTTCCCGATGGCTTTTCTCAGGCTGTCGGCATCTGCCATGGAATATCCGGCCAAAACGCCTGCCACCTGCATCACCTGCTCCTGGTAAACCATAACCCCATAAGTTTCCTTGAGGATCGGCTCAAGGCTTTCCACCTGATAGATCACTTTCTTTCGGCCATGTTTTCTGTCGACGAAATCGTCGACCATGCCGCTGTCCAAAGGACCTGGACGGTATAGGGCAACCAAGGCAGTCAGGTCGTCGAAAGATTCCGGGTGGAGACGTACCAGCAGGTTTTTCATCCCGCTGGACTCCAATTGAAACACACCGGTCGTATCCCCGGCCTGAAGAAGGGAGAATGTCTTTTCATCATCAAAAGGCAGGTGTTCCAGCTCCGGGACGGTTTTGCCTTGGGAAGCGATGCCTTTCAGAGCGTTATCGATAACGGTGAGGTTGCGAAGCCCCAAAAAGTCGAATTTCACAAGACCGATATCTTCGACCTTTTTCATATCGAACTGTGTGACAACTTCCCCTTTTTTGCCCTTGTACAAAGGCAGGTATTCCACCAAGGGTTTGTCTCCGATAACAACACCGGCCGCATGAGTCGAGGCATGGCGAGACAGACCTTCAAGGGCTCGACTGATCTCGATCAATTCAGCAATACGCGGATCGGCATCCACCATTTCCGCAAGCTTAGGCTCTTCCTTCAAAGCCTTGTCAATGGTCATCTTCAAACCGTCAGGGATCAGTTTGGCAATTGTGTCCACTTCCGCCAAGGGCAAGGCAAGGGCTCTGCCCACATCCCGGATAACCAATTTGGCCTTCATCTTTCCAAAAGTGATGATCTGCGCGACATAATCACTGCCGCCATAACGTTCAACGACGTAGTTGTACACTTTCTCACGACCATGGATACAAAAATCAACGTCGATGTCAGGCATACTGATTCTCGATGGATTTAAAAAACGTTCGAAAATCAGACCATGTTCAATGGGGTCTAGGTCGGTGATAAACAAGGCAAAGGAGACGAGGCTACCGGCAGCGGAACCACGTCCAGGTCCAACCGGTATCCCGTTCTCCTTAGCATATCGAATGAAATCCGCAACAATAAGGAAATAACTGGGGAAACCCATATCGATAATGGTTTTCAATTCGTATTCTAAGCGTTGCTTGTAAACGGTTTCATCCAGCCCCGGATGTTTCTCTCGGACCACAGCCATTCTACGTTCGTAACCCTCATGTACCTGCGCTTCTAATAGTTCTTCCACCGTTTTCCCGGATTCGGCACCGAATTGTGGAAAGTGGTAGGTTTTGAAATCGAATTCAACATGGCAACGATCGGCAATCGATACCGTGTTCTCAATAGCGCCGGCATAGTTTTTAAAGTACCCGATCATCTCATCGGGTGACTTTAAATAGAGCTGATCCGAATCAAAAACAAATCGATCGGTATCATTAATGGTTTTCTGAGTTTGAACACACAAAAGAATTTCATGTGCTCTGGCATCCTGCCTATTCAGGTAATGGCAATCATTGGTAGCCACAAGAGGAATGGCCAATTTTTCGCTCAATTCCACCAATCCCTGGTTCACTTTTTCCTGATCGGGAATCCCGTTGTTCTGAACTTCGAGAAAAAAATTATCTTCGCCGAAAATACTTTGATAAGATTGGGCCTCCTTTTCAGCTTCGTCCATCCGGTTGGCCAGGATCAATTGGGGGATATCCCCTTTAAGACAGGCGGAAAGAGCAATCAACCCCTCGGCATAGTCAGCCATAACCGCCTTGTCGATTCTGGGTTTGTAATAGAAACCCTTGAGTTGGGCGATAGTGGCCAGTTTGCAGAGGTTGTGGTATCCTCTCTGATTTTCTGCTAACAATACTAGGTGTCGGGTTCCGGCCTTATCGGCAGGTGTTTTGTCGGCAAGAGTTCTTGGCGCCACATAACATTCACAACCGACGATGGGCTTAATTCCAGCCGATTCGGCCTGCTGGTAAAAATCCAGTGCACCGAACATGGTGCCGTGGTCGGTCAGAGCAACGGCCTTCATCCCGTACTCTTTTACCCGATTGAATAAATCCTTCAATCGGATTGCACCGTCCAGCAGACTGTACTGGGTGTGGACGTGCAAATGAACAAATTTTGCTGTATCTTGGGACATGAGATTCAATTCATACTCATTGCGAAGTTGTTGTTAGTTGTCCACTCTATAGTTGGGCGCCTCCTTGGTAATAATCACGTCATGGACATGGCTTTCACGCATTCCGGCAGCACTGATTTTTATGAAACGGGCCTCTTTCCTAAGCCCTTCTATGGTCCGGCAACCAACATATCCCATACCTGCTTTAAGCCCACCTACAAGTTGGAGGATGTTAGCTGAAAGAGTCCCACGATGAGGTACTCGTCCAACTATCCCCTCTGGGACCAGTTTGTCGTCAGATTCCGTTTCGGTCTGATAATAACGGTCTTTGCTACCTTTTTTCATGGCTTCCAAAGAACCCATACCACGGTAAACCTTGTAGCTTCTGCCTTGAAACAAAATCGTCTCTCCCGGGCTCTCTTCGGTACCGGCGAACAGCCCCCCAATCATAACCGTATGGGCACCGGCACCGATACCCTTGGTGATATCCCCCGAAAATTTGATGCCCCCGTCAGCCATAAGCGGTACACCCGTTTTTTCAGACACTTCCCGGCAATTCATGATCGCAGAAATCTGTGGGACACCAATCCCGGCCACAATTCGTGTTGTACAGATTGAACCCGGACCAATGCCGATCTTGACTGCATCCACCCCTGCATCAATAAGTGCCTGGGCGCCTTCCCCCGTGCCAACGTTTCCAGCAATCAACTGCATGTCGGGAAAAACTTCTTTCAGGCGGGACACGGCGCGAATGACGTTCCCGGAGTGACCATGGGAAGTGTCGATCACGATGACATCGGCACTTGCTTTGAGCAATGCTTCTGCACGGAACATCATATCATCTCCAACACCAATGGCTGCTCCCACACGCAGGCGCCCCATACTATCTTTGCAGGCATTAGGATATTTTTTTATTTTCTCAATATCTTTTATCGTGATCATGCCTGTCAATCGACCGTTTTTATCCACGACCAGAAGCTTCTCAATACGATGTTCGTGTAGCAGCTTTTTTGAGTCTTCCAAGCTGATGCCTTCATTTACCGTCACCAAATTTTTAATGGTCATCACATCGCTGACTTTTTTGGTCATGTCCGTCTCAAAGCGAAGATCCCGGTTGGTAACGATACCAGCCAACTGATCGCCCTTCGTCACCGGAACACCTGAAATCCGATATCGGGACATCAGTTTCATAACCTCTTCGATGGGACGCTCCGGTTCGATGGTCAACGGGTCAACGATCATGCCTGATTCCGACTTTTTGACCTTATCCACCTCCATTGCCTGGCTCTCAACACTCATATTCCGATGAATGAAACCTAAACCGCCTTCTCGTGCCATGGTGATGGCGGTTTTGGCTTCGGTTACCGTATCCATTGCAGCGCTTACGATAGGAACATTAAGAGTCAGGTCGCGGGTCAACCGGGTGCAGGTATCCACATCTTTGGGAAGAACGTCTGAAAAACCAGGCGTTAACAAGACGTCATCAAAAGAATACGCTTCCTCTGTTATCAGGTCGATCATGGTATCCTCCACATCCTAAGAATAGAATTCAAGACTTGCTGTTATTTTGGGCCGGGACCTGAATGAACTGCAGAACTAACAAAGGGAGGTGGCTTTATCAATCTTTATTTGGTCGCTTGACACCTCTTTCCGGCCGTAATAGGTATAGGCCGTCCTATTGCCCATGCAAACCAAGGAGTTCTAATCCGCGATGCTGTTTACTATCAATCCTGATAATCCTCAACAACGACTGATTAATCGAATTGCGGATATTTTAAAAAAAGGAGGTCTGATCGCGTACCCGACAGATACCTATTATGGTATTGGATGCGATATCATGAATAAACGGGCCATAGAAAAAATCTATTTACTTAAACAGCGCAATAAAAACCAGCCGTTTAGTTTTATCTGTGCAGACCTGAAAAACATCAGCCATTATGCCAAGGTTACTAATTATGCCTACAAAACAATGAAAAGGCTCCTGCCAGGCCCCTATACCTTCATTTTAACCGGCACCAAACTGGTCCCCAAGATTATGCTTACTAAACGGAAAACAGCAGGAATCCGTGTTCCTGCCAACAGAATCTGCCTGGCCCTGGTCCAAGCTTTGGGCAATCCTGTAATTTCCACCAGTGCCACAATGCCGGATGGGGAGGTATTCAATAATGCCTCATTGATAAACGACTACTTTGGTTCTAGGTTGGAAGCCGTGATTGATGGAGGACCGGTGGCTGGAAAGCCTTCCAGTGTCGTATCTTTGGAAAACGATGAGCCGGAAATCATCCGTGAAGGATTGGGTGATGTGAGTGTACTGTAATAACCGGGTTCCTTGAACCCCATGTTTTATTAAGAATTGCCCGGCTGGTATCTGTATTCCACAAAAATACCCGGGTGTATAACGTTTTTTAGCCAATCTGAAAGGGAAGATGACATAAGATAGCGAAGCAATGACAGCTTTTCGTCTCGGATATAGACAGGAACCACCTCTCCATCTATACCTCCCAACTCACCTGCCCATGCAAGGGCATCTTCAAAATTTCCGAGCCGATCCACCAAGCCGTTTGCTTTTGCATCTTCCCCTGTGAAAATTCGTCCGTCAGCCACCAGTGAGACCTTGCCTCGATCCATTTGTCTGCCCTCAGCGATGGCCGTTACAAATTGTTCATGAATGCCACTGGTAATATTCTGGAGAATTTCCCTTTCATCGTCCCTCATCTCTCGCGTGGGAGAACCTGTATCCTTATAAGGGCCGCTTTTAATCACAACGGGAACCATCCCGATTTTTTCCAGAAGCTTACGAAAATTAGTATATCCCATGATCACGCCGATGCTTCCGGTAATAGTACCTGGATTGGCTACAATTCCATCCGCCGCACAGGCAACATAATAGCCACCGGATGCGGCAATGGCACCCATGGAAGCAACCACCTTTTTCGTAACGATGGTTTTTCGAATTTCGCGATAAATTTCCTGGGAAGGCCCAACAGCACCGCCTGGTGAATTAATTCTCACAACGATTGCCTTGATATCATCATTTTCCCGAAATTTTCGGATGTGTTCAAGTATGTCCCTTGAATCGGCAATGGCCCCCTCAATCTCAATGACTCCCACCGCTTCACCACTATGCTCACTTGTTTTTACACCGA
Source organism: Desulfosarcina sp. (assembly GCA_030642405.1). Lineage (GTDB taxonomy): Bacteria > Desulfobacterota > Desulfobacteria > Desulfobacterales > Desulfosarcinaceae > Desulfosarcina. The sequence continues at coordinate 3,842 of DAOWNV010000019.1, read as the reverse complement.
TCCAGGCCCCAATGATCATCACACCCAAAATCAACCCTGATAAGATAGCGGAAGAGACAAGGAGAAAAAAAAGATAAGGATGACGCCTTGAAAACATTTGACCTTCCTTTACCCAAAACGAGCTATGGTTAAACGTTAAATGCCGGCAGGCTACCTTTTAGGGGCAGGCTACCGGCATTATATTGTAAAATAATACCAACTTTACTCGTCTGTATTCATTTTCTCTCGCAAGTTCTCACGAAGAATTTCACCAAAACTTGAAGTGACCGGACCCATGTTGTTTACATACTCGGTCAACAACTCCTGGTCATCCTCCATGTCCAATCGCTTGATGGAAAGACCGATGCGTCGTTCATCACTGTTAATGTTCATGACCTTTGCGGTCAGTACAAGCCCCATTTCAAACTGGCCCACCGGTGTTTTAATTTTTTCTTTGCTGATTTCGGAAACATGGACCAGCCCTTCGATCCCCTCTTCCAATTCAACAAAAACTCCAAAATCAGTAACGTTGGTGACTGTACCGGTAATTTCCTTGCCTACCTCATATCGTTCGGCAACGGTATCCCACGGGTCGGACTGCAATTGTTTAATGCCTAGGGAAAATCGTTCCTGATCCTTATCGATTTCCAGGACGATCGCTTGAATCACCTCACCCTTTTTGTATATTTCTGAAGGGTGTTTGATTCGTTTTGTCCAAGAGATGTCAGAGATGTGAACCAGACCGTCGATTCCTTCATCAATACCGATAAAAAGCCCGAAATCTGTGATATTCTTTATCTTGCCTTCGATCGTGGTGCCTACAGGGTATTTGTCACTGATCACATCCCAAGGATTGGGTGCGGCCTGTTTCATCCCCAGAGATATTCGTCTGTTTTCCGGTTTGATATCCAAAACCAAAGCATCTACCATCTCTCCAATAGAGACGACCTTGGAAGGATGGCGAACCTTGCGGGTCCATGACATTTCAGAAACGTGAATCAGCCCTTCGATACCTTCTTCCAACTCGACAAATGCTCCGTAATCAGTGAGGCTTACGACTTTGCCGCTGATACGCGATCCATTTGGATATTTCTCGCTGGCGCTTGCCCAAGGATCTTCGGTTAGCTGTTTCATTCCGAGTGATACTCGCTCACGTTCCAGGTCCAGGCTCAGAATTTTTACGTTGATCTCGTCTCCAACGGAAAAAAGTTCAGAGGGGTGTTTTACCCTGCCCCAAGAAATATCCGTAATGTGAAGCAAGCCGTCTACACCGCCAAGGTCCACAAATACACCGTACTCGGTGAGGTTTTTGACGATACCGGAGACAACCTTCCCTTCATGGATGGTTGCCAGAGTTTGTGCCCTTTTTTCTTCTCGTTCCTCTTCCAACAGGACTCGCCGGGATAGAACGATATTGCTACGTTTACGGTTATATTTAAGAATTTTAAAGTCGAACTCCTTGCCGACCATTTCATCTAAATTACGAATGGGACGAAGATCCGCCTGGGACCCGGGCAGAAACGCCAAAACACCAATATCCACCGAAAAACCACCTTTGACCCGGTTCGTGATGGTGCCGTTGATCGTCTCATCTGCTTCATAACGCTTCTTAATTTCATCCCAGACCTTGACCTTTTCGGCTTTCTCTTTGGAAAGAATGACCACCTCGTTTTCGTCGTCCCACCATTCGACCATAACTTCAACGGTATCACCCACTTTTGCAGTCACTTCACCATCTTCTTCAAACTCACGGATACGGATCTGGCCTTCCGATTTATATCCGATATCCACTAGGACATGGTCTTTGTCCACTGAAATAATTGTCCCACTGACCACTTCCCCTTCGGCAAAACGTTTGAAACTTTCCTCATACAAATCCATGAGTTCCGCCATGCTTTCACCGGTGACGCTGTCTTTCTCGATAATTTCTTCAGTTGATTCGTTGTCTAAAAAGTTATCCATTGACTGATGTTCCCCCTTAGCCTCATTGTATTTTACTGCGAACAGATTGCTTACAGTATAACTTATAACCAATATCGAAATATTCTACAAGATGCAATGTTTATTTCGCTATTTTTATAGTATTTATGACGTGTTCGGCAGATTGGAAATTTTCGTTGGTGTGTCACGTTTGAATTGTCAACAGACAATACCGAGATTACTTATCGTCGACATCATAAAATCGACTACTTTTTGTGGCGTCATCTCCGTAGAATCAATAAGCACTGCATCATCAGCAGGTTCTAGAGGTGCAATATCCCGACTGCTGTCGTTTTTATCCCGCCGTAATATATCCGCCTCAATTTCTTCAAGTGTCTGATTACCATTTTTACCGTATTGTGCGAAACGACGACGCGCCCTCTGTCTAACGGTGGCGTTGAGAAAAAATTTTTGGTCCGCATGGGGAAAAACCACCGTTCCAATGTCTCTCCCCTCGGCAACAAGCCCTAAATCCTTGCCGATTTTTCGCTGAATATCTAAAAGCGCTTTTCTGACGACCGGAAGCGCTGAAACGGCTGAAGCCATCATTGTGATCTCCGGGGAGCGGATCCTGTCGGTAATATCTTTGCCGTTTGCCACCAGTCTGCCTGCTTCAAATTTAAGCTGCAGCAATTCACAAATTTGACCTATTCCCTGATGGTCCTCCGGCGCTATCTCTGCTTTTCGTACAACCCATGCAACAGCTCTGTACAAGGCTCCTGTATCCAGATATTCGTACCTCAGCTTCCGGGCCAGCATTTTGCTGACAGTAGTCTTTCCGGCTCCGGCAGGTCCGTCTATGGTAATTAGCAACAGTGGTTGATGCTTCATGTACGCTTTCTCTCCAAATACAATAGCCGGGATATTTACAGCACTTGTTTCAACGCTTGAACAAATCTTTTGTTTTCCGATTCCAATCCGACGCTAATGCGAATCGTTGAAGGGTATCCATAGGCACGCATGGATCGAACGATCACTCCTTGCCGCAACATCTTTTCATACACGACTTCTGCCGATTGTTCCACATCGATCAAAAAGAAATTCGCCTGAGATTGAACATAGTTGATGCCCAGTGTGTCCAATTCACCATAAAGGTCATCCAACCCCCGGTGAACCAAATCGACCGTTTGTTGTAAAAATGATCGGTCATCCAATGCGGCCGCTGCGGCTGTTTGAGCAATGCTATTCACGTTAAAAGGTTGTCTGACCCTGTTAAGTATCTCTGCCAACCCGGCAGGCATGATGCCATAGCCCACCCTCAACCCAGCAAGGCCGTATGCCTTGGAAAATGTCCGCAACGTAACCATGGGTCTTTCCATATCCGAACGGTTTCCGGTTTTCAGGCAATCAGGATCTCTGACAAAATCGATATACGCTTCGTCCACAACCACAACCACATCCTCCGGCAAGCGATCCATAAAACGAGAAAATTCACTCTTCGTTATGGTTGTACCCGTAGGATTATTGGGGTTGCAAATAAATATCAGGCGAGTCTTTGAAGTAACTGCATCGGCCATCTCGTCAAGATCCATGGTCATATCTTTTAAAGCAACGGAATGAACGGATGCACCGGCAGCGGTTGCGGTAATGTCGTACATTAAAAAAGAGGGAATCGGGACGATCACCTGATCACCGGGCAGGATCAACGCACGAACAAGAAGTGCAATGATATCGTCTGAGCCATTTCCGATCACAACGCCGGCCGCATCCACACCGTGTGCATCAGCAATTTTACTGGTCAATACATGCGCCGCACCATCCGGATAACGATGCAGTGCGTGCAGGGATTGACCAATGGCTTCTATCGCTTTCGGAGAGGGTCCCAAAGGATTTTCGTTGGAAGCCAGCTTTATCGAATCGTTGATTCCGTATTGGCGTTCGAG